>JAIRRD010000087.1 GCA_031256155.1 Holophagales bacterium | reverse complement strand
AAATCCGGGTCTATGCTTTTGAGGTCTATGTTTGCCGCATCTATCATGTCAAATAGTTCATTTCTGGCTCCGTCGCTGATGTATCCGTTGGAAACAGCTATGGTCTTTATTCCAGAGCGGCGGGCTTTTTTTGATACTTCAATGCAAAACTCAGATGAAATTGTAGGTTCATTGTAGGTAAATGCTATCGCTGCACACCCCTGCGCCAAGGCCATTTGGACACAGCTTTCCGGTGTGAGGTTTTGGAGGGTTCCATAGTCGCAGCTTGTACTCAGACTCCAGTTTTGACAAAAAGCGCAGTTGAGATTGCACCCCGGGAGGCCGAATGAGAGGACTTTCGAGCCTGGCAAAAAGTGATACAGTGGTTTTTTTTCTATCGGGTCGGCAACCGGATATGTGCCAATTTCCCAAGCTTTAGTCAGTAACTTGCCATCTTTAGCGTAACGTGCCCCACAGTGGCCAGAAGCCCCGTCTGTCATGGAGCACTTTTGGGGGCAGAGGTCGCAGACTATCTGGCCATTGTCTTCCGCATGCCACCATCTGGCAAGTTTGGACATTAGGCAAGCACCGCCACTAAATAGCCAACACCAAACGGAGCTTCGTAAGAAAACAATTTAACATTGGTGGCGCTATCACCTATCACACCTGCGGCTATGGCCATGGACTCACTGGAATCTTCAGCGGCAAGATCACGTAAATCCACGGGTATTTGTGAGGCTTTAAGCAGTTCACCAGCCTCCACATGCGCTCTGAAGGTATCGTCGAAAATGTGCGCCTTTGGATGATAACCGGATGGGGCGCCGTACTGGAGTCTATGGCTCATGTCGCCTGACGCGATTATCGCCGTACTGCCTTCATAATTGCTGCAAACCTGCCTCAGAATGCGCCCAAATTTTGTGTGAGATTTGCGAGATATTCTCCAGGGGTATCCGAGTATGCAGACAGGGCTCTTAAAGCCTACTGATTGAAGAAACCACAAGGGAACCAAGGCTCCGTGATCCAATTCTTTCGCGTTCAGGATTTCGATGGGAAACTCGTTGTCAATAGTGCTTTGTGTCAGATATTCGTAAAAATCGGGTTCTGAAGGAAACTCGACTTGCAGGTCTGGTCTGCCAAAAGCCTTGAAATTGCCATAAATGCTTGATTGCATGGAAACGCATGTATAGGCATTGGGATAGTGAATCAGATGCGGGTTTAAAACAATTACGCGGTCTGGCTTGGTATCTAGCAGCTCATTTGCTGCTTTGAACATAGCTTCGGTCGTAACCGAGCATTGTTCGGCACGGCTACCGCCCATGGACGGCACCACTATGGGCGCATGGCACATGAACACAATGCGTGAAAATGTAGCGTCTGACATCAGACCCCCTGTATCTCTACGGGAATGACAAGTTTAAAATGTGATTCCCAATCTAAAATATATAGCGGTTTAACTTTGAAAAGTTAAACTGCTATAATTTTACTTTTCACGTTCTTTTTTCATGTTTATTCCACCACAGTTGCCTGAACTCTGGCCTTTTGAGACCAGATGTATCCAACGTGAACAACACCCCATTGACAACGCAGTTCTGCTAGGATTTTCCGGCGACTGGCGCGTTATCGGTACAATAGACAGCTATGATTCGCCCGAAACAAAGCGTTTGGATGGACTGTTTGGACGTGGCGGTTTGATACAGGTCGGAGATTTGATTTTGCGCCCTTATCGCCGCGGAGGTTGGGTGCGCTACTTAAACAAAAATATCTACCTGACGGCTGGCCGCTTCAAGGCTGAATACGATGTCCACACCGCGCTGTGGGATGCCGGACTCCCCACGGTAGAGCCTCTTGGCTATGCCTATAGGCGGCGCTCATGGGGTGTTGAGGGTGTTTTTATTACCAGGCGAGCCGATTCGATACCGTGGCCAAAGATGTGGGGGAATGTTGATTGCGATAGTCAGGCTGCGCAAATCGCTCAACTGATAAAGTCACTTTCTATTTGGGGCCTGTGGGCACCGGACCTGAACGCTACAAACTTTATCGTGACTCCCAATGGACAGATACTGGCACTGGATTGGGACAAGGCAAGCTGGACACCTAAAAGCGACTTGTTGAAAAATTATTGGGAGCGTTTGGAGCGCAGTATGTGTAAACTTAACGCTCCAGCGGCATTAATTGATTTATTGCGAAATAATCTGACACCAAATTGATAAACCATGACAAAATCCAAACCCAGTTTAGTAATCCTCACCGGAGCCGGAATCAGCGCTGAATCAGGAATCAGGACATTTCGCTCCAGCGATGGACTGTGGGAGGAGCATCGTATTGAGGATGTAGCCACACCTATGGGCTTCAAGCGTGACCCCCACTTGGTTCAGCGCTTTTACAATGAGAGGCGCAAGCAGTTGGCTCAAGTGTCTCCAAATGCCGCGCACTATGCCCTTGCGGAATTGGAAAGTGCATGGCTCGGTTCGTTTTTATTGATTACACAAAATGTGGACGATCTACATGACAGAGCCGGAAGTCAGTCTATGCTGCATATGCACGGGGAGCTGCTGAAGGTCAGATGTATGTCCTGCAACACTGTTTCACGTTGGGAAACTGATGTTTTGCCTGATTCACAGTGTCCAGTCTGCCTGGCGGTGGGCAAACTGCGCCCCCACATAGTCTGGTTCGGCGAAACTCCTTTGAATATGGAAATAATCTATCAAACTCTTGAAAAATCTGATTATTTTGCGGCCATAGGCACCAGCGGTCATGTGTATCCAGCCGCCGGGTTTGTCCAATGCGTTGGCCCCGATTGCCGCACGGCAGAAATCAACTTGGAGCCGAGTATTGTGAACAGCGCGTTCAAAGAATGTCGTCATGGACCCGCCACTGAAACAGTTCCAGTCTGGGCGCGTGAAATGCTTTCAATGCAGTGTAATTAATGACTTATCTTTTCGAGCTAAACTGCTCCATCACATATCAAGCCCATGCCATTCCGCATTTCCATCATTGACTATCTGAATGCCGCGCCGCTCAACTATGGCTTCAAGCATGGCTTGGGTTATGAGCATTTTTACTTGAAATTTCAAGTTCCTTCCGCTTGTTCGGATAGTCTCCGCAACGGGGAAGTTGATGCTGGCCTTATCAGCTCTATTGAATACCTACGCATACCCAACCTGAAAATTGTTCCGGGTCTATGCATCGCCAGCCCCAAGTGCGTCAGAAGCGTGGTCTTACTGTCCAGGACACCGCCGGAGTCTATTCAAACGCTTGCGCTGGATACATCCAGCCGCTCTTCAGTGGTGTTGGCCCAAATACTGTTACGCGAGCGATACGGGACTCATCCTCAAACAACAGAGATGCCTCCGGATATAGAAGCCATGCTGGATAAACACGATGCGGCGCTGCTGATTGGGGACGGTGCCATGCGAGTGAACCGCGAAGGTTTAATGGTATTGGATCTTGCGGAAGAATGGCACGCATGGACTGGATTGCCTTTTGTCTTTGCCCTTTGGGCTATCAGACCGGATGCTCCAGGATTAGACCTGCCGGGAGGCATAGCTCCATTTTTTCATCAAAGTTTTGAACTTGGCAGAAAGAATATTGAAGGCATTATTGACGAAGCTTGGCGCACTATTGGATGGACAAAGCAGGAACTGCGGGACTATTTGACCAAAAACCTGAGTCACACGTTTGGAGAAATGGAAAGGGAGAGCTTGTCTCTGTTCTATGAAAAAGCTGTAAGAATGGGCTTTGCGTCCGTAAACACTCCTTTGCGTTTTTTGTAGCATTGTCAGGTTTTTCAGCGGCGGTTTCGTGTGAAATGTGCTTTCGTTGAAATGCTCTAAACTACAAAATGGGCTGCTTGCGGGTGCCAGGCCACAAGGGCGCAGGTCGTGAACCCCGGGACTAATAGCATGGTTTCTGTCAGGGACACACCGAGCCGCGAACCACCCAAAAGGTTGAGGATCAGCCCATTTCCGCTTAGGTCAGGGCATGACGGGAAGCCGAAGCTAAAGCGCTGGCCGTTTTGGATATTCAGTTCGGCTTTGATTTTGGCATGGAGCCATCTGGCGCAACATTCAGTCAATTCGGCAGCCAGGCCATGCAGATAGAAGTAATCGCTGTAACTGTTTTCCCGGTACAGGCCAG
>JAIRRD010000055.1 GCA_031256155.1 Holophagales bacterium | reverse complement strand
CCATCTGCAAAAAATGCGGACACAGTATTGTTACGGATCATCCCAAAGACCCTTCTGTGGATTGTCCCAAGTGCGGAACCCATAACAAGAATGCGGCAACTATTTGCGAAATATGTAACGAGCCTGTAGGATTGCACCAGAAAATGACTATTGAGGAGTGCGTGGAGCGTGGCGCTACCATGGCCGCACCGCTCAAGATACGTGTGCGCCTCAACCAATTTGACAAGGACGATAAAGGTAATCGAAGGTATAAGCAGAGCCAGGAATCGGAAGTGTATTTTGGCGATTTGCCAACAATGACTGATCGCGGGACTTTTGTTATCAATGGCACGGAACGCGTTATTGTCAGTCAGTTGCACCGCAGTCCAGGTGCTTTTTTCTCAATTACTTCAGACAAGAGCCTTTATTCCGCTCAAATTATACCATATCGCGGGTCTTGGATTGAGTTCGAGCTTGATACCAAGGGGTTGCTGTATGCAAGGATAGACCGCAAGCGCAAATTTCTTGGTGCCACTTTTTTGCGAGCGCTGGGTTTATTTAATGAATCAGTGGCTGACAACCAGTCAATGCTGTCTAAGTTCTATACGCCATACAGTTTTTCGCTCAAGGGTGAAAAAATTATGATGGCACCCAACGATATGCTCGTTGGTATCAAAGCCCTGGATGATATTAAAGAACCTAAGACGGGCGAAGTCATTGTCGCAAAAGGCAAGAATATTTCACGCCGCCTTTTGGAAAACACCATTAAGGCTGGTGTCAAGAGCGTTCAGGTTGAGCGCAGCATTTTAGACGGAGCCATAATACTTGAGGACATAGTCAATCTCAATACGGGCGAAGTATTGCTGGAGGCTAACGATGCTTTCGTGCAGACCCATCTTGAAATGTTCCTGGCCAATAACGTAAAGGGATTTGTGGTTTGCTTCCCAGATAATGACGTTACGGGCAAGGTCTTTAGTGAAACATTGAGTAAAGATCACACTGAAGATACTGAAGAAGCCGCAAAAGAGCTATTTAAGAAAATTCGCCCGGGGGAGCCAGCAACTCTTGAATCCAGCCGCAAGCTGCTTTATTCAATGTTTTTTGACCCTCAGAAATATGATCTCTCAAAAGTAGGCCGCCACAAAATAAACGCTAAATTAGGACAAGAGATTTCCCTGTATGACCGGACTCTCACCATTGATGACTTTATTAATACCATACACTATTTATTGCGTCTCAAAAAATACGATACCACCCGTCAGGATCGCTCTGACGAAATAGCTCCAGTCCGCAAGGATGATATTGACCACCTCGGCAATCGCCGTGTCCGTAGCGTAGGTGAACTTTTGGAAAACTGTTTCCGCGTTGGCCTCGTTCGCGTACAGCGCGCGATCAAAGAAAAATTTTCTGCAGCGCACGATCCAGCTAATCCAGTGCAAGCTCACGATCTCATCAATAGCAAGCCTGTTATTGCCGCGATGAAGGAGTTTTTCGGTTCCAGTCAGCTCTCCCAGTTCATGGATCAAACTAATCCACTGTCTGAAATTACACATAAGCGTCGGCTGTCCGCCCTTGGGCCTGGCGGTTTAAGTCGTGATCGAGCGGGTTTTGAAGTTCGTGACGTTCATACTTCTCACTATGGGCGCATTTGCCCCATAGAAACTCCAGAAGGCCCAAACATCGGCCTTATCAGCTCTCTTTCCTGCTACGCCCGCATCAATGAATTTGGATTTATTGAGAGTCCTTATCTGAAAATTGAAAACGGCCGTATTATCCATTACGCCGAAATCACTCATGTTGGGGACGCAAAATTTGGCTACATGGATGTTGTAAAACTGGAAGAACTGCTGGCTGAGAACGCTAAACTTGAAAAGGCTGGCAAGCGTCCCGCCAAATTTGAAATGCACGCTTGGTACCTTTCCGCCTGGGAAGAAGATGAGCATATTATTGCCCAGGCCAATGTTGATGTGGATCAAAACGGCTATATAAAAGACGAATCTGTCGTTGCCCGTATAGCTGGCGAAACAAGAGTTGTTGAGCGCGAAAAAGTAACCCTGATGGATGTAAGTCCCAAACAGTTGGTTTCTGTTGCCGCAGGTTTGATTCCCTTTTTAGAAAACGATGACGCTAACCGTGCTCTCATGGGTGCCAACATGCAGCGTCAGGCTGTGCCATTAATTCGCACTGAAGCGCCCATCGTTGGTACCGGTATGGAATACTTTGCCGCCAAGGATTCAGGCAACTGTGTTATCTGCCGCAGGTCTGGCATTGTGGAAACAGTTGATGCAAACCGCATTGTTATCCGCGTTGAAGACGATCCTGATACAGAGGGTGTTGAAAGCGGAGTGGATATTTACACGCTCATCAAATATGTCAGATCCAACCAAAACACTTGTTACAACCAAGTTCCATTGGTCAGCAAAGGTGAATACGTAGCCACCGGTCAAATATTGGCCGATGGTCCTTGCTGTGACCACGGCGAGCTTTCGCTTGGCCGTAACTTGATTGTTGCCTACATGCCTTGGCGTGGATACAACTTTGAGGACGCTATTCTAATTAGCGAACGTGTAGTTAAGGAAGATCTCTACACAACGATTCACATTGAAGAATTTGAAGTTCACGCCCGCGATACAAAACTAGGTCCGGAGGAAATCACCCGCGACATTCCTCAAGTCCGCGAGGAGATGCTGAGAAATCTGGATGATTCCGGCATTATCCGCATTGGGGCTTCAATTAAACACGGCGATATTCTGGTTGGCAAGGTGACGCCCAAGGGCGAAACCATTCTTTCACCGGAAGAAAAATTACTCCGCGCTATATTCGGTGAAAAGGCTTCTGACGTTAAAGACGCAAGCCTCAACGTTCCTCCAGGTATTGAGGGTACCGTTGTGGACGTCAAAGTTTTTACTCGCAAGGGCCAGGAAAAAGACCTCCGCACTCAGCAGATAGAGCGAGAACAGATAGCTAAATGGGAAAAAGACTTAAAGGATCAGGAACGCATTATTCGTGCGGAGAGCAAAAAGAAAATTGTCATATTGCTAAAAGGTAAAGAACTTATTGAATCATTGACAGATGATTCAGGCAAGGAATTGCTACCCGCAAACAAAAAGCTAACTCAAAACATGTTAGAAGCCGTTCCATACAGCCGCTTCCGTCAAGTCAATGTTGCAGCCGGCAAGGAACGGATTGAAGCCCAGGTGCTGGATATTCTTAATAAAACAGACAGTCAACTCCGTATCTTAGGGGACGTTCTGAATGAACGCATTGAGCGTTTGCTCAAAGGCGATGAGTTAATGCCAGGCGTTCTCAAGAGTGTCAAAGTTTACATCGCTGTCAAGCGCAAACTTCAAGTTGGCGACAAAATGGCCGGTCGTCACGGAAATAAGGGCGTTGTCAGTCGCATTTTACCAATAGAGGATATGCCATATTTGCCCAATGGAACCCCTGTTGACATAGTTTTGAACCCTTTGGGCGTTCCTTCCCGTATGAATATCGGCCAGGTTTTAGAGACCCATTTGGGTTGGGCTGGACTGGTCTTGGGCGTTCAATTCGCCACGCCGGTCTTCGATGGTGCCAGGGAACATGAAATCAAAGAATGGCTGGAAAAAGCATGGAAGGAAAACGGGTGCAGCGGCCCCGATACCTCAGGCAAGACAATGCTCTTTGACGGCATGACAGGCGAGCCTTTTGAACAGCCGGTGGTTGTGGGATGCAGTTACATGATGAAACTGCACCATTTAGTTGACAACAAGATACACGCCAGGAGCATTGGACCATACAGCCTGATTACTCAACAGCCGCTTGGTGGTAAAGCTCAGTTCGGCGGACAGCGATTCGGAGAAATGGAAGTCTGGGCATTGGAAGCATATGGTGCCGCCAATGTTCTTCAAGAACTGCTGACTTACAAATCCGACGACATGTACGGTCGCACACAGATTTATCAAGCCATTATTAAGGGCGAAGCCATTAAGGATCCCGGGCTTCCAGAGAGCTTTAACGTAGTTAGAAAAGAACTCAATGCTCTTTGCATTGATGTCGCGATGCTCACCCGCGAAGAATTAATGTCGCAGCAAATTGAGGAAGAACCCGCTTTTTCCATTGAAGGTTAACAAACTTACGGCAATTCAACACATTCTTTGATACCTGAAAGCTATTGAATTACGAGGCCAAATATGTTGACAACTGAACAGCATAACATCAACGCTTACGAATGTATTCGAGTTTCTCTGGCGTCTCCAGACGTGATCCGCTCCTGGTCTTTTGGCGAGGTGACAAAACCAGAGACTATTAATTACAGAAGCCTTAAACCCGAACGCGATGGTCTTTTCTGTGCCCGCATTTTTGGTCCCGTGAATGACTGGGAGTGCCTGTGCGGTAAATACAAACGTCAAAAATTCAAAGGCGTGACTTGCGACAAATGTGGTGTAGAAGTCACAAAAAAAGCCGTTCGGCGCGAGCGCATGGGACATATACAACTCGCCAGTCCCGTAAGCCACGTTTGGTTTTTCAAGGGTGTTCCAAGTCGTATTGGTTATTTACTTGATATCCCCCTGAAAAAATTGGAAAAAGTTCTCTACTTTGAAGCATATGCAGTTATTGATTCAGGCGATACAGGCTTGAAAGAAAGAGAGATTCTGACTGAAGACAGATACCGAGAAATAAGAGATACACAGCCAGAAGGTTTCAGAGCAATGATGGGAGCTGAAGCTATCAAAGAGCTTTTGAAGCGGGTTGACGTAGAAGCCTTGGCTGTTGAACTTCGCGTTGCAATGAGGTCGGAAATATCTGCTCAGAAGCGTGTAAAGATTGCCAAACGTTTAAAGATTGCTGAAGCTTTCCAGCGTTCCGGCAACAAGTGCGAATGGATGATATTGGACGTCATTCCCGTCCTTCCGCCAGAACTGCGCCCCTTAGTTCCGCTGGACGGCGGACGTTTTGCGACTTCAGATTTAAATGATCTCTACCGCCGCGTAATCAATCGAAACAACCGCTTAAAGAAGTTGTTAGAACTCAGAGCACCGGAAGTTATTGTCCGCAACGAAAAGCGTATGCTTCAAGAAGCCGCAGACGCGCTGTTTGAAAATGGCAAGCGCGGCCGTTTGCTCCGCGGTGTCAGCAACAGACCCCTCAAATCGCTTTCAGATGCCCTCAAAGGCAAACAAGGGCGCTTTCGCCAGAATCTGCTGGGCAAGCGCGTTGATTACTCTGGTCGTTCAGTTATTGTGGTCGGACCAGAACTCAAACTGCATCAATGCGGCTTGCCTAAGAAAATGGCTCTGGAGCTATTCAAACCATTTATTTTTAATCGTCTGGAACATAAAGGACATGCCGCCACTATTCGCCAGGCCAAAGAAATGGTGGAGCAGGGGGTACCAGAGGTTTGGGACATTTTGGATGAAGTTATTCAGAACCACCCGGTACTGCTAAATCGCGCACCAACTCTTCACCGTTTGGGCATTCAGGCGTTTCAGCCTGTTTTAGTAGAGGGCAAGGCCATCCGCTTGCATCCATTGGTTTGCACCGCCTTTAACGCTGATTTTGACGGCGACCAGATGGCAGTCCACATCCCATTGAGTCCAATGGCCCAAATTGAAGCCAAGGTTCTCATGATGTCAACTCAGAACATTTTGAATCCGGCCAATGGAAAACCAAATGTTGTACCCAGCCAGGATATCGTGCTTGGCGCGTACTATCTGACCAAGAAGCGCGTGAGCCGTAAAGGCGAGGGCATGACCTTTGGGAATATTAATCAAGTGGTTTCCGCCTATGATGCCGGTGTTGTTGATACACATGCCATTGTCAGACTGCGTTATACCGGCGATTTAGTTGATACCGAAGCCTGGCACAAGAGCGACCCAAAGAAACGCAGTGAGCAGGAAGTATTTGAATGTCCGTCCAGTGAGGTTGAAAACGAGATCATCACTACGACTGTTGGTCGTATTCTCTTCAACAGATCGTTGCCAAGTGCCATTCCCTTCGTCAATGGTCTGCTTAAAAAAGAGGGACTGCTATCCTTAGTCAACAGAGCGTACAAGTTTAATGGCCCGGAAACAACAATACTCATGCTTGACGCGATGAAGGAAATAGGCTTCTTATGGGCAATGAAAGCAGGTGTCAGCGTGGGCATTGATGACTTGGTTGTTCCCAAAACAAAAGCGGAACTGTTGCGAGCCGCTACTGACGAAGTGAGGGGCATTGAACATGATTACTACAATGAAGGCAAGCTGGATGCCGTTACCCGCACCAACCGCATTTTGGAAGTCTGGTCCAAAACTGCGGATCAAATCGCTGTTGACATGATGAAAGACCTTGAGCGTCAAAATGACACTGGCCGCAATCTGAATTCTATCTACATTATGGCTGACTCCGGCGCTCGCGGCTCTAAGACGCAGATTCGTCAGGTTGCCGGAATGCGTGGTTTGATGGCCAAGCCAAGCGGCGATATCATTGAAACACCAATCAGGTCCAACTTTAAAGAGGGACTCACCGTTCTTGAATACTTCACTTCCACCCACGGCGCACGTAAGGGACTTGCTGATACAGCCCTAAAGACGGCCGATTCCGGCTACTTGACGCGCAAACTGGTTGATGTGGCCCAGGATGTAATTATTAATGAAGAAGACTGCGGTACCTTGGATTGGATTGAAGTAGCGGCTATCGTCAACTCGGATGGAACAATCAGGGCACGCTTGCGCGACCGTATAATGGGCCGGGTTGTTGCTGAAGATGTCATTGACCCATACAACAAAAAAGCCTTGGCTTCCGTCGGAACACTAATCACTGAAGACTTAGCCTTTACTATTGAAACGAGTGGAATTCAGAGTGTAAGAATACGTTCTGTCCTCACATGTGAATCGCGCCGTGGCGTTTGCTCCAAGTGCTATGGCTTAAACCTATCCTCTGGCCGCATCGTGGACCTTGGCGAAGCAGTTGGTACTATTGCTGCCCAAAGTATAGGTGAACCAGGAACACAGCTCACCATGCGTACCTTCCACGTTGGCGGCGCTGCCAGCCGTGCGTCTGAAAAGAACTTGCATGAAGCCCAAATTAAAGGCGTAGTCAAACTTGACGGGATCAGGTTTGTGGAAAACCGTCATAGAGAAGCCATTGCCCTCAGTCGGTCTGGTAATATCCTCGTTCTGGATAAAGACGGCAATGAGCGTGAGCGATATAAAATAGCACCTGGTGCCATCATCCGTGTGAGGGACGGTGAATCTATCGAACCTAAGACCGTTTTAGCTGAATGGGATCCGTACAACGACTACTTAATCAATGAAAAGGCAGGCACAGCGGACTTCAAGGAGTTTGACCTCAATGTCAGCTATCAGGAAGAAAAAGACCAAATCACAGGCCGTTTCCGTAAGAGGATTATTGACGCTGTTGACGACAAGTTACATCCGCATATAAACATCAAGAGCGACAACCATGTAGTGCTTCAGCGCTATAACATTCCAACCGGAGCTTACGTTGAGGTTGAAAATGACCAGGAACTAGCTCCCGGCGACGTATTGGCCAAGACCCCGCGCCAACAGGCCAAAACTTTGGACATTACGGGCGGGCTACCGCGCGTGACCGAATTATTTGAAGGACGTAAACCAAAAGAACCGGCTGTTGTCAGTAAAGTAACTGGTATTGTTCGCTATGGAAATCGTGTTCGTGGCAACCAAAAAGTTGTTGTGGAAGGGCCGAATGGTGAACATGAGGAGTACTTGGTGCCCCGCGGCAAGCACATTCAGGTTCAGGACGGAGATGAGATACATGCTGGAGAAAAACTTACAGAAGGCTCCATCAGTCCGCATGACATCCTTGAAATTCAGGGCGAAAAAGCCCTGCAAGCCTTCTTGCTGAACGAAGTTCAAGAGGTTTATCGCGCTCAGGGCGTGACCATCAACGATAAGCACATCGAAACAATCATTCGTCAGATGATGCGTTGGGTTCAGATTACTGACGTTGGAGACACACCGCTCATTGTTGAAGAAAAAGTTGACAAGCACCGCTTTAAAGAGATTAACGAACGTACCATTGCCACCAATGGTACGCCAGCTACCTGCGAGCCGCAGTTATTAGGAATTACCAAAGCCGCTCTAACATCTGAATCCTTTATTTCAGCGGCCTCATTTCAGGAAACCGCCCGCGTGCTTACCGAAGCCGCATTGGAAGGGCGCATTGACTATCTGCGCGGCCTTAAGGAAAATGTCATACTTGGCCGTCTTATCCCGGCAGGAACCGGCATGGCCAGATATCGCAATGCCCATATTGAGGAAGGCCAATATCCTGAATTGATCAGTGACAATTCTGAGGACATTGACGACTTTGATGACGAATACAGCCGCATGGCAGCCCATGTCGAAGAACTTCAGGGACTAACCGAAGCTGAGTTTGATGAAATTTAGAACGGAGCCGCTTTGCGAATTGGCATCTATCCAGGCTCATTCGACCCTGTTACACTCGGTCACTGTGATCTCATACACAGAGCCGCAAACTTAGTGGATCACCTGATAATTGCCGTTCTGCACAACAATTCCAAACAGCCGGTTTTCAGCCTCACTGAACGTGTGGATTTTTTAAGCGAAATTTCGCGTGGCTGTTCATCTATAGAAGTGACTGCATTTAATGGTCTGCTAGTTGAATGCGCGAGGCAGCGGGGCGCTAAATTCATTATTCGCGGTGTCCGGGCTTTCTCTGATTTTGAGTACGAATTTCAAATGGCACTGACAAACCGTAAATTAGCCCCTGAGCTTGAAACAGTGTTCCTTATGCCAAAAGAAGAAAACAGCGTTATCTCAAGCCGCATTGTGCGTGAAGTAGGCATGATGGGTGGGGATATTTCCGGCTTGGTGCCGGAAGTATTAAAAGATCGAATCGCGGCCAGACTGCGCAATGCTTGATTTGAGCAGTTTAGCTTTGAGAAGGTAAACTGCTCAAACTGCTCTACTATCATGTAACATTTAAGTTTTCTGATATAGTTTTTTCAATTTGATTCTTGCATCTGAGGCTTTTGGCGGAATTTTCCAGTACTTCCTGATGTGAGGCTTAAGCTCGTTTTTTTTAATGCCCTTTGCACCGTCATGTGTGATACCGA
>JAIRRD010000050.1 GCA_031256155.1 Holophagales bacterium | reverse complement strand
GCAACAGGATGCAGACAGGCATCTTTGATTTTTTCATAATCCAGCGGGTCAATGGCCTCATCCGCATCCAAAATGAGAATCCAGGGATTGACACAGTATTTCAGGCTTTCATTCCGAGCCGCCGCAAAGTCATCACACCATTTAAAATGATGCACCTGTGCCCCAAAAGCCTGGGCAATATCAAGTGTCTTATCCCTGGAACCTGTATCTACTATAATTATTTCATCAACAAGCCCCTCAACCGATTTCAGGCAGTGTGCCAGTACGGCTTCTTCATCCTTTACTATCATAGCCAATGAAATCAGAGGCATAATTTTCTCCGTTGAAGTAATTGCAAAACCCTGCGTTTCGTCTGCTCCCGACATCCGCAGTCTCTGGCTGGATTTCGTAATTTGTTAATTGAACGCCACTTGACCTCACGCAGTCGGGCGCAGCCTACCACTCCGTGGACTTGCAAAACCAGAAGTTTTGCAAGTGGCTCCGTTTCCAAATATATGTTGGACGGTATCAAGAATGTTAGAAAAAAAAACTTAAGTCAAAGGAAAGTTTTGCCGAAATACTGTAAGTTAAAAACATGGTGGCACGGATGCCACCCAATGCATCAAGGAGGATGCCATGGCCGCAGGGTCTATTCTCAATAACATTTCTGCTATAGGCGCCAGCAGAACACTGGGTGTAACCCAGCAGGGGCTGGAAAAAACCATCCAACGCCTGACTACAGGTATGCGCATCAACAAAGCCTCTGATGACGCCGCTGGTTTGGCCATCAGTAACAGGTTGAACGCCGATATCAGGATTTCAGCCCAGGCAAGGCGCAACGCTTACGATGGTATCGCTTACCTTCAAGTGGGTGACGGTGCTCTGGAAGAAGTCACCGCGCTCCTGACACGCGCCGCTGAGCTGACACAGCAGGCCGCTACCGGCACCATCAGCGCTTCCAACAGAGCAGCTCTTGACCTTGAATTCCAGGTTATAAAAACCGCTATTAATAACGTCAGCACTAATGCACAGTTTAACGCAACAACGATTTTCTCTTCTGAGACTCTGTTTGTTGCCGTTGCCAGTTACGAGAAGATATCGCTTTCTGTTGGCACTATGACTGATAACATGCTTATGAGCGGCATGAGTGTAACGGATACTACCTCTGCTTTATCAGCTGCCGCAGCATTGGATGAGGCTATCCAGAATGTCAGTATGCAGCGTGCGAGCATTGGTTCCAACATGCAGGCTCTTAACACAATTGCCAACACGTTGGGTATTCAGGTTGAAAACTTCACGGCAGCCAACAGCCAGATCAGGGATGCCAACATCGCTGATGAGGTCATAAACCTGACCAAGTTCCAGATTCTCACACAATCCGGCACCAGCGCTCTGGGACAGTCCAATCAGGCTGCTCAGATGATTCTTGGCCTCATCCGATAGTTTTCAGAGTAATGTTTCAGGAATCTATGGAAAATAACAAGGGGGAGGTTCCCATCGGAACTTCTCCCATTCCCGCGTAAATCTACTAACAACAGGAGTCAGTTATGTCAGACCCACTGTCAATGGTGAGCGGCAAAGGCTCAACAGTAACTGCTTCGCTTGTCAATTCACAAACCCAGACCCAGGTTGCAAAAACTCAGGCACCTGCTACGGATACAGCTGGGACAAAAAAATCTATTAGCGCGGCTGCCAGCCAGATTCAAAGCAATACTCAGGACAGTACAAGCACGGCAAAGAGCGTAAATAATGTGAGAAGCGATGCTGTAAAAACTAATGACCCAAATAAAACGGACGAAAAAGACCAGACGGGCAAAATTGAAAATTCTTCAAGGGAGCAGCAGGCTCTTGATTTTAAAGAGGCCGCGGCGACACTTAAGGAATATGTGGACAAAATGCCGTCCGACCTGAAATTCAATGTTGATGAAGACACGGATCGCCTCATTTTGAAAATAGTCAATCCTGTCACAAAGGAAGTGGTCAAGCAGTTCCCGCCTGAAGAACTCCTCTCTATGGCAAAACGTCTGAGGAGTATGACTGATGACCAGACAAACAACGGAATTTTTATAAATACCCGTTCTTGATGAGCGTTGCGGCTGAATGTGAATAATTTTGAATTTGAAAAAAGGAGTTAGCCATGGGAGTTTCTTTTGCCGGAATCTCAACCGGTATACCTACGGATCAACTGATTGAATCAATTTTGAAACAGGAAGCCGCACCGCTTGATCGTCTGCAAGCTCGTCAGACATCTAACAACCAGAAGAAAAATATCCTGCAATCCATAAAGACTGCTCTGACCGGCCTGGCGACAAGTATTTCGTCACTGAACAGCAGCAGTCTTTCAGCACGCACCGCGACCAGCTCGGACGCCGCCTCTGTTTCCGCTACGGCTAATGGGGGCGTTTCTGGGTCGTACGACATAGTTGTCAACCAGTTGGCCACCAAAGCCCGCCTGGAAACCAATAATCCCCTGAATCTTTCACCGTCTGATTCCGTTGGCAATGCTGGTGATGTTTACACAATTGTTGGCAAAGACGGCACACAGACTTCAATCACGCTTCAGGCCGGTAAGACATCTCTGGCTGATCTGAATGAAGCCATTAATGCCGAGGCATCTAATACCGGCGTGTCATCTACTATTGTTCAAACAAAGCCGGGTGAATATAAACTTGTTCTCTCCTCCACAGAAACCGGCGAAGATGTCGGCGGAGGCAAAGAGATTGGTATTTTCGGCGCTGCCGGCAATGCGCTTGGTGTGGCTGATAATGCCACAGACGCTTCATCTGTCGGAGTTCAGTCCACAGCGGCGCAAAACGCTAAATTTACAATGAATGGCGTT
>JAIRRD010000278.1 GCA_031256155.1 Holophagales bacterium | reverse complement strand
AATTTTCGCTTTCATAGTCCATTTACGGCGAGCCAAGCTCGCCTATGGACTATGAGCGGCCGTGATTCGCAAGCGAATCCCGGCATAGCGGTTTGACTACAATAAGTTAAACCGCTATACAAGAAGATGTGCCGAGGTAATTGCAAAACCTCTGGTTTTGCAAGTGGCTCGTGCCATCTCAAAGTAAATTTGCTCTAACAACGCATGACACTGAAAACGGGCAGTCCTTTCAGCGCTTCACGTCCGGTTAATTCGGACAATTCAATAAATAGAGTCAGAGCCACAGGGTGGGCGCCTGTCCGCTCCACCAGCCGTTTAGCCGCTGCGGCGGTGCTGCCTGTCACCAGTACATCATCAACAATTAAGACCCTGTCACCGCTACCAAAAGCATCCGCATGAATTTCCAGCGCGAGGTTTTCATGTTCCAAGCCATATTTTTCCTGAATGGTTTGGCGCGGCAGTTTACCGACTCTACGGGCGGGAACAAAACCCAGTCCCAGATGCATCGCCAGTGCGCTTCCAAATATGAAACCTCTGGATTCAAGGCCCATAACATGAGTGGGTTCCAAAGTCCTGACAGGGGCGGACATGGCTTCAATGGCTTCTGAAAAAGCCTTAGCATCCGCCATGATAGGGGTGATATCTCTGAAAATCACACCCGGTGCCGGGAAATTTGGAATTTCTCGGACATAATTACTAAAAACCATGTTTTCACCTGAATGAGCAAGTGTCTGATATCTTACCTAAAGTCCAGCTTTTTCAAAAATTTTATCAAATTCTGAACGCCTTGCTAGGGTTTCTCTGCAACTCAAGTCCGTGTTCAGGGGCGTGAGACTTACAAAACCATCATAAACCGCCTCAGTGTCGGTACCTTTGCCCTTGGCATATTCAGGACCGCCTTCGCCGCCAATCCAGAAATAGGGTTTACCTCTGGGGTCCAGGCGCTGCTCCATCAAATCATAGTAATTACGCCGATCTTGAGTGGTCATTCGGAACCCTTTTGGCTCACATTCAGGCAAGTTGATGTTCCAAATACTGTTTGATGGCAGTTCCATTTTTTCCCAATTATCCAGAAAACGTTCTATCCACGGAGAGGAGGCTCCCAAATTTCCATCTCGGTGCAACGAAAATGCCGCACTTTTCACACCCTGAATACAGCCCTCAAGAGCGGCTCCTACAGTGCCGGAATATAAAACGTCTTCGCCGAGGTTGTATCCCCAATTAATGCCTGAGAGTATCCAATCCGGCGCTCTTTCAAGCACATGACGGACCCCCATTAACACGCAATCCACGGGAGTTCCATCGCAGGAATACTTATCCGGCGCTATTTTTTCTAACCGCAAAATATTGTGTACTGACATGGCCGAAGATACGGCTGATCTGTTCCTGTCAGGAGCTACCACAACAACTCTGCCGTATTTGGCAACAGCCTTGGCAAGTACTTCAAGCCCGGGAGCCCAAATACCATCGTCATTGGTCAGGAGAATTAATCTATTTTCTGTATTCATGAAAATCCAAAAATAACTGATGTAATTGCAAAACCATGTTTTTGTCTGCGGCTTCCATTTTGCCATCCGCTCCAGAGTCGTGTCCGACTTTATTCTGGCACAGTCCGTCAACTTCGTTGAACTTGCAAAAATGAAGTTTTGCAAGTGGCTCAACTCTCATTGTGCAGTCAATTTACCAATCTCTACATTTATTGAAGTTGAATTTCCATTCTCTGGCAGTACCCTGGCATCGTTCAAGACTCTTAGCGACACGTTGGTTCCCTGTACAACTCCCGATTGAAGCTGCACAGCCACACGAGCCAATACACCGCTGAGTATCTGAGCGTTTCCGGTACCTTTTTGGGCTAAAGAAACTCTCAAAGTGTTGCCGTCCATTACAGACTTGAACAATTGAGGTGCGTTTCCAAGTTCAAATACGCCATTTTGAGCGAATTCAGCATCGGATTCGCGCAGTTTGACAAAATTTACCGAACTGTCCGCCTGAAGGCCAAATGTAACGCCACGCCCCCTGTATGATGCCGGCCCCCGCAATTCCAGTACCAGCTTGTCTGATGTACTGTCCGCTCCCTTTACGAATCTATAGCGCTCTGTGTCAGTAGGGTCGGTATAAACGAGAGAGGAAGCAATTTTTGGAGATTCCTTGCTCCCTCCGCTGCACGAAAGCAACCCAAGCAACATAAATCCAGCAAGTGAAAATTGTGAAAAACTACGCATGTTCACCACCCCATCTTGTTGAATAGCAAGTGTATATCAGTCTCATCAATTTTGCCATCGTTGTTCAAGTCATAGAGACTTAAGTCATTTGGCTCCACAGAGCCAATAGCGTTGGCAAAATCCAAAAATTGCGGCGTCTTTTGTGTATTTCCTTCAATCTTCGATGTATCCTTAATAATTAAAATTTGCGTCACAGACATTAGGAAAGGGTTCTGCGCACTTGTGGCAGTTATCGTAGCTATTTGTGGTGCGGTCGGCGCTTTGTAATTGCCTCCTGTGTCAATATCACCCACGTCGGCGGACCATGCGACAGAGGCGCTGGCTTTGAATGCCATTGTTTCATTGATGTGCAGCGTCTTTGATGGCGATGTGATTGTGATGTTGGATGCCGCAATGGCGGTGATGGTTATGCTATCGCTCACAGCAGTATTTTCAAGACTGGTTGCCGTGAGTGTGTAAGCGCTTGGCGTAGAGGGGGCTGTATAGAGGCATTCATTCAAACTCCAGGGAATGATGACTGCGGGACCGCTTGCTGACCAGGTAACGGCTGTGTTGCCTTTGCCGCCTGTGACAAATGCTTTGAATATGCCGCTGTTATTGGCTTCCATTGTGCCGCTGCCAGGAGAAATGGCAACGGATATAGGCTCGGTCATCAGCACTGTTACAGTTGCAGTAGCGCTTTTTGTGTTGTCTTCAACGCTTGTTGCTGTGACCGTGTATGTACCTGGCATTGCAGGCGCTGTATAGACGCCACTTTGCTCAATGTTGCCGCCTGTCGCCGACCATGTAACTCTTATATCACCTGAACCGCCTGTGACATCGGCTGTAAAAGTCCTGGTATTTCCGACAACCATCGTTGCCGTGGATGGATTAATCGTGAGCGAAATTGGATTGTAAGCGGAAACGGTAAATGCTTTTAAGCAAATACTTATATTGTCAATACCACGAAGTGAATCATAGACATCCATCCAATCGACATCCTTCCATGATTCTCCATCCGAAATCCAGCCAGCACCCCGCAGGGCTGTCGCGCTGTCTGAGTAGCCATCATAGGGATACATTATTTCAACCGGATAGATATAGCCCGGCACAATCAACCTAACTATTACGGCAAATTTATTGCCATTACTGACTCTGACAGGTGATGTCAGTTTGATTCTGTGATATCCAGGCAGTTCTATAGTTCCTTTCTGAGGGCCAAATACTTGTACTCCGGTACTTGGATTACCGGTGACACCGGTTCTGATGGTTATTTCAAAGGAAGCATTTTCAGCAGATGTATAAAAAGCTATGTCTGTGATTTCCTCTGTACCAGTCGCCGTAAAAATGTTGGAGAACCAAGCCCTGTCTTCTCCCCAGCCTAAAGAGCTTATTGTTCCGAGAAAATCGTATTGGTATATTTTTCTGTTCCACTCAAAGTCGGCTTCATAAGAAGCGACATAACCAAAATTTGTATCGTATGACATGTAAAAGTAACCGCCCTCACCCCAGCCCGTCCCCCAACTGTTTCGGATAATCCAAGCTCCATCACCATATGGCTGATTGCTTGCCGGAAATCTGGTTTTTGGGAAATTGTCATCCCAGCCAACAATATTCACCATATGATTAAGCTCACCGGACTGCACGTACCTGAATGTTCTGTTGGGTGAATAGTAATAAAAATTTTCATTTGTCTCTGGCCAACACATTAATATTGCGACCGCGCCATTGGTAGTCAGCAGACCCTTTATTGTGTCTGAGTCGTTCGTTTCAAACAGATATGCGTTTTTGATTGCCGCAACTGTTGGCTCTGTCCCCTTGGGTAAGGCACTTGGCAAATAATTTGGAGTACTCTGGTAAGGGGCACTTGCCTCAGACACGGGGCCTGTGCCGCGGGACATAATTGCGAGCGCCTTGTATGTATTTCCGCCCTGATCAAACGTACCGTCTTCACCGAACTTGACAGAAGATTTTGTAAAAGCTGGCAAAGTATTTAATGGGTTGTATGTAAACCAAGCCAAGTGCCATTCTGATAAATCAATGGATGTTCCGGTTGTTACTTTGATGTTGGACTCAATGGAGGCTATAGAACCAAACGCCCAGCAGGTCCCGAACGGGTTCTGATTGCGTATTGGTGTCAGACGATCTTGTGTTCTCAAGTCAAATGAGGCCGGATACAAGGCCAGACCGGCTTTTACCATTGTCTCAATTTGGGTGGCGGAACGGCTGATTTTTGAAAATACTTTTGGTTCGGGAATATAGCCAAATCGGTTCTCTGTTGGCTCGGCTCCGTAAGTGAAACCCTGCAGCGCAATTTTTTCTTTTTGCGCGGCTTGCCATTTCACAAATGCCGGATTCAACGGCGCTGTTTTTATTTCAGGCTCTTGCGCGTTGAGGATGCCAATGGCAGTTGACGTCAATATCAGTGCAGCTGCTGTTTTCAAAATACAGATCACCCATTTTTTGGTTCTTCTGGATTGAAAGCGAGTAAAGAAGCTCATAGCGTTTCCTCAAGAAAACAACGTACTATAGCTATATTATCCTGTCCAGCGCCTGTCTCAGGTCTGAGATCAGGTCATCGGTGTCCTCAAGTCCTACACTCAGGCGGATCAGATTTTCTGCGATTCCTGCATTGAGTTTTTGTTCAGGAGTCATGTCTGAATGCGTCATGGTGCTTGGGTGTTCAATCAGAGATTCTATTCCGCCAAGACTCACAGCAAGTTTCATGTGCTTGACTGAGTCTAAAACGCGGTAAGCCTCAGCTACACCGCCCTTAACAAAGAAACTTACAATGCTACCCGTGCCAGTAAATTGGCGCTTCCAGAGTTCAACCTGATGCTGCCCCATACAATCCAGCCCAGGATAAGCCACACGCTCAACTGCTGGATGGGACAAAAGGAAATCAACTATCCTGACAGCGTTTTTTTCCTGGTTTTCCATTCTGAGTTGTAGCGTGCCAAGGGAGCGATGTATTAGCCAGGCCGTATCTGGATCGGAGTTAGAACCCAAAATTGTCCTGTACGTCTTGACCTGGGCTATGAGATCGCAGCGTCCCATTGAAAAACCCGCGACTAAGTCAGAGTGACCGCCAAAGAATTTTGTAGCAGAGTATAAAACAATATCGGCACCCATCTTCAATGGACTGGAAAA
>JAIRRD010000240.1 GCA_031256155.1 Holophagales bacterium | reverse complement strand
ATGATGATGCGCCGCATTGTTGATGAATCATCGACAACAAGGATTTTCAAAGCGGACTCCTCTAATGAACGGATCAGGACTGCAAGGCCTGATCGGAAGAATTGATTAACGACATAGGGGCTTTCAAATTATCAGAACAGACACTCGGAAATTTGATGCCTGTCTCAAACCTGTTGCCATTCAGGTCTTCAATGAGCAATGCTTGACCAGTGGCAGACAAAGGTATTTGATCTTGGTTTGTTTTTTCAAAAGAGATGCTTTGATGTTTGCTCAATCCAGATACTCTTATCTCAAGCTTTAACATGACTACCAACGGACATTGCAATGGAGAAGTTATTAATAGACTGTCCCCAGAGACATTTTTGTACGTTGCCTGAATCGTCTGCACACCTTTACCAAAAGCCACCTCACGGAAAGATGCTTCCGCTTCCAAGGGCATTCTGCGAAATGAGCGTTGGTGTTGATCCATTACAAGCATCCCAAAAACAAATACTACTCTAATACAATTTCAGACAAATTTGTTAGGTAATTCATTTGGCATGAAATATTTTTTTAAATTTTTTTATTTTTCTTTTGTAACATTAAATATATCAGTAATTAAACGTATAACTCTCAAAGAGTGCAACAATACCAAGTTGCGCTACCCTTAAATTGAGGGAATCTAATGACAAAAGTAGGGCTCATTTCTCTGGGCTGCTCAAAAAATTTAGTTGACAGTGAGGTTATGCTGGGGCACTTACGTTCTGTAGGGTATGTCATAACCAATGAAATGAAAGATGCCGAAATATTAATTGTAAATACATGCGCTTTCATAGACAGTGCCAAAAAAGAGAGTATTCAATCAATTCTTGAAGCCGCATCCATGAAAGAGCGCGGTTCATGCAAAAAACTTGTTGTTGCAGGCTGCCTGACGGAGCGCTATAGAGATCAACTTTTGACTGACATGCCGGAAATAGACGCTGTGATGGGAACCAGAGATATTGAAAAGATTGTGGAAATTCTAGAATCTTCAAACAGATTTTCAATAGCTGAAAATGACAGCATGTACCTGTACAACGAGGAAAGCCCCCGCTTTCTCACTACACACAGAGCATCAGCTTACATAAAGATAAGCGAGGGATGCGATCACTCTTGCGCTTTTTGTGCAATCCCGGCTATAAGAGGGCCTCAGAGAAGCCGGACCATTCCAAGCATTCTGCGGGAAGCTAGACGATTTGCAGAGCAGGGCGTAATGGAAATAAATCTTATCGGTCAGGACACGACGGATTTCGGTAGGGACTCAGGTGATTCAAATGCACTTGAATCACTGGTCAGAGCATTGGGAGACCTAGATGGCCTCAGGTGGTTTCGCATCCACTACGCATACCCCAATCGCCTTACGGACAGTCTGTTGGAAGCCATAGCAGAGACTCCAAATTGCTGTAATTACTTAGATATTCCGCTACAGCATGTCAATGCCGGAATATTGAAATCAATGGCGCGGGGCGGAAACAGAAAAGGCTTTACTGATTTGGTTGAACGTATCCGCAAGCGCGTTCCGGGAGTTTTCATAAGATCCAACTTTATTGTGGGTTTCCCCGGTGAAGACGATGCAGCTTTTAATGAACTGTGCGATTTCATCTCAGATGTTCAGCTTGAGCATTTGGGCGTATTTACTTACAGTTCAGAGGAAGGAACGCCAGCTTTTTCCTTGGGGGATCCAGTTCATAAGCGCACGAAAGACAAGCGCAGGCGTATTTTGATGGAACTACAGCATGACATAAGCAAAAAGCGCAATCAGGCATTGGTTGGCCAGAGTCTTGAAGTAATGATGGAAGGAACACACGAAGAAACCGACCTGATAATCAAAGGCCGCCACAGCGGCCAAGCTCCAGAAATTGACGGCAATGTTTTAATAGTTGGCGGCGAAGTCAAGCTGTACACAATTCAAAACGTCCAGATTACAGAAGCCCACGCTTATGATTTAGTGGGTGTAGTCGTTTAATTTGTAAAGCAAAATGCTCCACAAGTTGAACTGCTATACAGTAATATTAAAGATTAGGTTGCAAATTCCTGAGGCCAATAATCATGTCTGAACCGTCAGAATTGCCAGAATACACAGCACCAAAGTGGGCTTGGTGGATAGCCACGGGATTTGGAAGCGGCAGGTTAAACCCCGCGCCCGGTACTTGGGGAAGTTTGGCCGCATGGATTGCGTGGTTCGGACTGGTTTGCTTGATTCACACAGCGCCGCGCACGGCTTTTGAATGTATCCTTGGCCTGCTGACACTGCTAATGGTCTTTGTCTCAGTTACTTTAACAGGTCTCATTGTCCGCCAAGTGAATGTACAAGACCCCAGTTATATTGTCTTTGACGAATGGGTGGGCATGTGGCTCGCTCTCTGGCCCACAGGACGGCACGTTGTGAGCGCACTTAACGGCGGCGGCTGGAAATACGCCCTTGTGGACATGTTTGCGGCGTTTCTGCTCTTCAGACTGTTTGATATCTGGAAGCCGTGGCCAATACGCAAACTGGAGTCACTTCCAGGCGGCTGGGGTATCACACTGGATGACGCGCTGTCTGGCATCTTAGCCGGTCTTATCATCTTTTGCGCTGCAGCAATGAAAGTCAGGGTGTTTTTTGTTTGAAATGCTCTGTTGCGCTATTACCTGTGCGCCTGTAAAAATACATTTGAGGCATGAATGACGAAGTCATACTACGCAGGAATGGAAATTGATGCCCCATGCGGCAGATGCAAGAC
>JAIRRD010000238.1 GCA_031256155.1 Holophagales bacterium | reverse complement strand
TGGACAATTTGTTCTCTATTATTTTTCGCAACGACGGTAAATTATCTTGACCGGCAAGTCTTGAGCCTTTTGCAGCCACAGCTTTCGGAACACTTTAATTGGACAAACAGCCACTACGCTAACATTACGGCTGTGTTCCAGTTTTCCTATGCGGTTGCCACGCTTTTTGCCGGAAGATTTATAGACAGACTGGGAACCAAAAAAGGTTACGCTTGGGCTTTAGCGCTTTGGTCTGCGGCAGCGGTAGTACACGCTTTTTCTGTACGAATAGGCGGCGCTTTCGCACCGCTCTTGTCATTCTTCGGGCTTGCGGTGCCGGTTTCGGTAATAGGTTTTATGATTGCAAGGTTTCTTCTTGGAATAGGTGAATCGGCCAATTTCCCGGCAGCTATAAAGACCACGGCGGAATGGTTTCCCAAAAAAGAGCGTTCTTTTGCCACCGGTATTTTTAACTCTGGCGCAAACATAGGTGCTATAGCTGCACCGCTGAGTGTGCCGTGGCTGGCAACCAGTTTTGGCTGGGAAACGACTTTTATTCTGGTAGGCCTAGTTGGTTTTATATGGTTGTTCTTTTGGGCATATTATTATGATTCGCCAAAATCTCTGCTTGAAAAAAACAGTATATCCAAAGCTGAATATGACCATATTCACAGCGATGAAGACAAAAATGAACCCACTGCGGAGACTACTAAAACCAGTTGGTTTAAACTTTTCAAATACAGACAGACGTGGTCTTTTACGTTGGGAAAATTTTTAACTGACGGAGTATGGTGGTTTTTCCTCTTCTGGCTTCCTGCTTATTTGAAAGCCCAGTATAATATTACGGGTACCGCGATAATGTTGCCGCTTGCGGTGTTGTACAGCATGACGATGGTGGGGAGCATAGGAGGCGGATGGTTTCCGGCGTATTTTATGAAGAAGGGAATTCAGGTTTATGCCGCACGAATGAGAGCTATGATGCTTATAGCTCTTTTCCCGCTAGTCGTAATGTTTGCGCCTCTTTTGGGCGGATACAGTTATTGGTTTCCCATTGTGATAATAGGAATAGGCGCATCAGCGCATCAGGCGTGGTCGGCGAATATTTATACGACTGTGTCTGACATGTTCCCCAAAAAAGTGGTAGCTTCGATCATAGGTATAGGCACCATGTCGGGCGGAATAGGCGCAGTGCTTGTGTCAAAAACCGGCGGCTGGCTGTTTGATTATTACAAGGCTCTGGGGCACATTGAGACGGGCTATACACTGATGTTTATTTTCTGTGCACTCGCCTATGTATTGGCGTGGGTTATAATGAAAATGCTCGTGCCGCAATTTAAGCTTGTGAAAGATTTATAACGGAGTTTTGAAATCACTTCAGTTACAGTATATGCAGCGGTTCAACTACAATAAGCTGAACCGTTGTATATGTTGCATAGGTTTCAGTGACAAGCGGTATGGTATAAAATCATTTGACAGTGCTTTTGACTTTGGAGCTAACTTATGGCAGAACTAAGAAAAACGCCGCTCAACGCTATTCATAGGTCATTAGGGGCCAAGATGGTTGATTTTGGCGGGTGGGACATGCCTGTCCAGTATCCGACCGGCATTATTAACGAACATCAAGCTGTGCGCCAGAAAGTTGGGCTATTTGATGTCAGCCACATGGGGGAAATTCGCGTAACAGGAAAACAGTCTATGCCCTTTTTGGACTGGCTGACGCCAAACTCCGTAATAAAACTCAACACGGGTCAAATTCACTACACTGGGTTGCTGAATGAAAGCGGCGCTTTTGTTGACGATTTACTGTTGCACAAGATTAGCGATGAAAATTTTCTGCTGGTCGTAAACGCTTCCAATACAGAAAAAGATTTTGATTGGATTGTGAATCACGCCCGTAAATGGGATGTCCAGGTCACAAACGAGTCTGACGCAACAGGCCAAGTTGCTCTTCAAGGCTCCAGATCATTAAATGTGTTGCAGCCGCTGGTTGACATTGACTTAAGTCAAATCAAATACTACTGGTTTGCCTCCGGTTGTTTCAAGGGTTTGCCTGTGCTGATTGCCCGGACCGGATATACGGGCGAGGATGGCTTTGAGGTCTATTGCGCTATTGATAAGACGGAATGGGTTTGGAACCAGATTATGGAGAACGGCAGAAGTCATGAATTGATTCCAACAGGGCTTGGCTGCCGCAATACACTGCGTTTGGAGGCCAAAATGGCCCTCTATGGACATGAGATAAACGATGAAATTACTGCCCTTGAAGCCGATCTGAATTGGATGGTAAAACTTCAGAAAGGTGATTTCATAGGGCGCGAAGCCCTTCAAAAGCAAAAGAATCAGGGAATAAAGCGTGTTCTGGCTGGCTTTAAAATGCTGGAGAAGCGCGACATCGCTCGCGATCACATGTCAGTTGTTGAAGACGGCAGGCGAGTTGGCTTTGTCACAAGCGGTGCACCCAGCGTCACGCTGGGATTCAACCTAGGATTGGCAATGGTGCCAGTACACATGAAAGAAATTGGCACGCAGATATTAATAGAAATCCGCAACAAAGCCTGTCCCGCCGAGATAATTCCAACTCCATTCTACAAGCGGGGGTATTGATAATTGGTATAAATTATGGCTTCACTATTTATCGTCCAGCAATTACAATGAAATAAGGAGGTGCCAATGTATCCCGCAGACTTTAAGTACACACGCAATCATGAATATCTGAAGCCTTTAGGCGATGGCACTGCTTTCATGGGCATCACCAGCTACGCTCAGGAAGCCCTCGGCGATGTTGTTTTCGTGGAGCTTCCAGAAATAGGCAACTCCTTTAATGCGGGCGATGAGGTTGGAACTGTTGAATCTGTAAAAACAGTATCAGAATACTACATGCCCACCGCTGGTGAAATCATCGAAACCAATGCGGAGATTGAAGCTCACCCGGAATACGTCAACGAAGACCCATACGAAAAGGGGTGGTTTGTCAAAATCAAAATCAACGGTGACATAAATTCTGATCTGCTGGATGCGGCGGCCTACGAGGCTCACATTGCCGTTGAAAGTCATTGACAGTAATCCATAGCAACCACGATATAAATATGGTCGCGGCGTTATGCGCCGCGCCTTTGTTTGTTGATTGTGAACTTAAATCACACATTTTTCTCACAGGTACCCATGCCACGTTTTCTTGCACAAGCAACTGTTTTTATCCTCATCTGTGGTGGCGTTTTTTTTAGCGGCAGAACACAGATTGGCTCGCTTCGCGCCCAAACACCTCCCCAGATCAAGACGGGCACCTCAGCATCCACCCAACAGCAAGACGAGCATAAAGTTCTTAGACTGAAGAAATTAATTGAAGCTATGGAAAAGGCTTTAGTTGAAGAGGATGAGGATGAGGCTACGGAGTACCTGGAAGAAACCGAAACCTACATAGCCGATTGGTCAATTGAATTTCTCGAACGGAAAGATGTGATTGAGCTTTTGGAGCGGATTAAGACTATTCGCAAGGAACTCGGTGATGGACTTGAAGACCCGGGAGTCAAAAGCCAGGAAGATGTAGGGCCTCTGGCTGACGATTTCAGAAAATCAGAGTTGGAGTTAATTGAAGCCGCCGAAGCTGGCACAGAATTTGACTTCCCAATAGATTTAAATGACAAAGTATTGGCATGGGTAGGAGTTTTCTCCGGTCGAATTAAAGAAACCATTCAAAACAGTCTCAGTCGCGGTACTCGCTATCTTCCGATGATTCGCCAAGTCTTCGCGGAAGAAGGTATCCCACAAGACTTAGCATATCTGCCAATTGTTGAATCCGGTTTTCGCAATGAAGTCAGGAGCTGGGCCAAAGCCGTTGGTATGTGGCAGTTTATACCTTCAACCGGTAGAAGTTACGGATTGCAGCAGGACGCCTGGATAGACGAAAGGCGTGACCCGATTAAGTCCACAAGGGCTGCCGCCAGGTACTTGAAATATTTGTACAACCTCACGGATGATTGGTACCTCGCCCTGGCTGGTTACAACGCGGGTCCTGGCACAGTAAACAGAGCCGTGCAGGGTACCGAGAGCCGCAATTTCTGGGATCATGCCAGGTCCAAGTATTTATGGAATGACACAAAGAACTATGTACCACAATTGTGCGCAGCTATTCTGGTAGGCAAACATCCCGAGCGCTTTGGCATGGAAGTACCCCAGCTTGAGCCCCATGCATACGAAATTATTGAAGTAAATAAATCTATCAGTCTCAATACCTTATCCGCACGAGTAGGGCTTGATCCTGAATTATTGAAAGACCTGAACCCTGAATTGACACGCCGTACAACTCCCCCCAGAACCTACCAACTCAAAGTGCCTGTCGGCGCAAGCGCGGATATAGCGAATGTTCTGGGCGCAATCCCCGCTGCAGAGCGTCTTGAATTCAGGTCTTACAAAATACTCAAAGGTGATTCAGTTTTAAAGGTAGCGGCGCGGTACAACACAACGCCGGAAGATCTACTGGACATCAACGCTATGACCTTTTCCCAATTCAAGGCAGGCAGAGTTATTAATGTGCCGATCGTAGTGAATACTACAGCTACAGCTCCAAAAACAAGCACTAACCCAAAAAACTCAGCGAAGCCCGCGCCAAAAAAGAAGTGATTCCAATTTGCAGTTGAAATTTACCCCACACTGTGGCAAACTACATTTTCTCTCGGGGCTATAGCTCAGCTGGGAGAGCGCTTGCATGGCATGCAAGAGGTCACCGGTTCGATCCCGGTTAGCTCCACCAAAAGTATTGTTCACAAATGTTCACGGTAATATGGCGTTGACTATAGAAAACCATCCACTAAAATATTAGGTATTAGGGGCTGCCGAAAGATTACGGCAACAGGAACTTCATTTTAGCTTGTATAGCAGTTCAATTACAATAACTTGAACCGCTGTAAATCAGGACTTTACCCTACCCGACCCTTGACCGGATGCCGCTTGGAATAATGTCTCCCAAGTCACGAACTGCGGAGAAGGTTCTTTGTCTTCCCAAGGCTTTTTATCAAATGAATCTGCCAGTTCTTTTGGCGACATTTTTGGATTTTTGCGGACGTGCTGTTGAACCGCGAGCAGGAAAGAGTGGTGCCTAGCAAGTTCTTTTTTGTCACAGATCGGCCCATGACCAGGAATTACCAAACTATCATCTGGGAGCCAGCTAAGCATGCTGCCAATCACTTGTGCCAAGCCATCAAAATTGCCCCCCGACTCAACATCAATGAATGGCAGTCTTCCTAAAAAGAGCATGTCCCCCATATGGATGACACGTGCGCTAGGTATTCCGACAGCCGCATCGGCATCTGTGTGAGCGGGGCCAAAGTGAGCGATATGTACATCAGTCGGCCCGACCACTATTGTCACCATGCCAAGTTTTTTAGTATCCGCTTCGCCCACAAGTATATCAGGCAAACCGCCTTGTCTGTCAGGCGTTCTGTTCAGTTGGTCTTTTATCATGCGCGACCGGACATTTGTATGCGCGATTATACCCTCTACCTGGCTGGCTAGCGCACGGTTGGCGTCAACGTGGTCGCCGTGATGATGTGTGTTGATCAAGTATTTGATTGGCTTGTCGGAAATAGTCTTTACCGCTTCCAAAAGGGCGGGCAGGCTACGCTCATACTGGCCGTCTATCAGAACAACATAGTCATTATCAACAATTAAGCCAACATTGCCGCCAGGCCCAAAGACACAATATATGTTGTCCCGCACTTTCTCAACGCGGTGCTGAGGAGCTGCAGTCTGAACAGTCTGCATGGAAATAAGGGCGGAGAGAATCAGTGAAAGCATGGAGAACTCCTAAAAAAACAAATTTGATTATATAGCAATTCCATATCAAAATTGTCTTCCGTGATTTTGATGTGGAACCACTATATACTGTAAATGGAGGTAGTATGACCAATTTCAGAGGTTTGTCTTTCATGCTTATCAGTTTTGCTATCGCTGCCACGGCACAAACGCCGGTTAAACCACCCGTTACACGCAAACTTGATGTAACTGACACCTATTTTGGCACTAAGGTGCCAGACCCATACCGTTGGCTGGAAGATGACAACAGCCTGGACACAAAGGCCTGGGTAAAGGCTCAGAATGAGGTGACGGAAAAATACCTATCGGGTATTCCAGAAAGAACCCGTATTCAGAACCGAATGACAAAGTTATGGAATTACGAGCGCTACAGCGCCCCTTCAAAATATGGAGACCTGTATTTTTACACTCACAACACAGGACTTCAAAATCAGTCGGTACTTTATGTAACTGACAAATTGAGTGATAAGGGCCGCGTACTTTTAGACCCCAACACTTTGAGCGCTAACGGGACTGTCGCTTTGAGTGGTATGAGCGTAAGCGATGATGGCAAATATCTGGCCTATTCTCTGAGCAATGCCGGCAGCGACTGGGTTGTCTGGAAGGTTAGAAATGTAGCCACAGGCGAGGATTTGAAAGATGAAATTCAGTGGAGCAAATTCAGCATGGCTGCCTGGAAGAAGGATGCTTCCGGTTTTTACTATTCCAGGTACGATGCTCCCAAAGGCGATGACGCGCTGACGGGTGTGAACAAATTTCAGAAAGTCTATTTCCACAGAGTTGGCGATCCGCAGGAAGCTGACCAGTTGGTGTTTGATCGCAAGGATCAGCCGGACTGGGGTTTTGGTGCCCACGTTTCTGAAGATGGACGTTGGTTGCTCATCTATCAAACAGAGGGGACTGAGCGCAAAAACCGCATTTTTGTCAAAGACCTGGACAAGCCCGACGGCGAATTTCAGCCACTCTTCAACGACTTTGATGCCAGTTACGATTTTTTGGGCAATGATGGCGACATTTTTTACATAATGACTGACCAAAGCGCCCCGCGCAGAAGGGTCATTGCCGTTAATATCAACCAGCCTGCTCCTTCCGCATGGCGGGTAATAATCCCGCAGGCCGATGGCCGTGATGTTATTGCCAGCGCATCGCTATTTGGCGATAAGATTGCGGTTACATGGAAAATAGATGTATTGAACCAGGTAAAATTGTACGATTTGGATAAAGGCAAAATCATCAGGCAAATACGGTTCGGCGGTGTGGGGACACTCACCGGCTTTGGCGGAAAGCGTAATGACAGCGAAGCTTATTTTAGCTTCACTTCCTACAATGAGCCGCCAACCATCTATCGCTATGACATTACAACGGGGAAAGAGACTGTTTTCCGCAAACCCAAAGTTGACATGAATCCAGGCGACTTTGAAGTCAAGCAGGATTTTTACAACAGTAAAGACGGTAAAAGAGTACCTATTTTCCTGGCATACAAAAAAGGCACTAAACTGGATGGCACAAATCCAACATTGCTATATGGCTATGGCGGCTTTAACTCCTCTGTAATGCCGGGTTTCAGTGCGGCAAACCTTGTGTGGATGGAAATGGGCGGTGTATATGCTGTTGCCTGTATTCGAGGAGGCGATGAATACGGAAAAGAGTGGTGGGAAAAGGGCAAGCGCGAACTCAAACAGAACTGCTTTGATGACTTCATAGCCGCGAGCGAATGGCTTATAGAAAAGAAATATACAGCAACGGCCAAATTGGCCATCCACGGCGCCTCCAATGGTGGGTTGCTTGTCGGCGCGTGCCTGACACAGCGCCCGGAACTCTTCGGCGCAACCATCCCTGCCGTGGGCGTGCTGGACATGCTGCGTTACCACAAGTTCACCATCGGCTGGGCATGGCAGAGCGACTATATGTGTTCAGATGATAAAGAAGGCTTCGACAACCTGATAAAGTACTCCCCGTTGCACAAAATAGTGACCGGCACAAAGTACCCAGCCACACTTGTAACCACAGGCGACCACGATGACAGGGTTGTTCCTGCCCACAGCCACAAGTTCACGGCCACACTACAGACAGCGCAGGGTGGCCCCGCGCCGATACTCACCCGCATAGAGACAGATGCCGGCCACGGTGCAGGCAAGCCCATGTCCAAAGTCATAGCCGAAAGGGCCGACATGTGGGCATTCCTGGTTAAAACACTGGGGATGAAGCTACCGGAAAAGTTTTAATTCTATAACGACTATATAATAGTGCGATTTGAGCTTCCTGGATTATCCAGCGGTCAATTGCCGCCATGACTTGTTATATGATGGAACCTGGGAGAAGACAACTGTCACATGGTAAAGACAGGGCAACTTGACTGGGATTTGATACAGCTTAGGGCTATCAAGTTCGTCAACCGCTGGAAGAAGAGCGGAAAGACAAACGAAAAATCATATGCCCACGGCTTTGTCATTGAGTTCCTCAACGTCTTTGGCATAGACTGGCTCACCGCCCCCGGTGAGATGGAGCATAAAGTTTTCGACGGCTACTCCGACTATATCTGTTTCGG
>JAIRRD010000097.1 GCA_031256155.1 Holophagales bacterium | reverse complement strand
TGCAGTAGTTCAAAAAGATAAAGCGGATGATTCCTCTTCAGGCAAGAAATCCGAATTGAAATAATCTCAAAGTGAATTTGCCCTAAAACCTTCCCTCTCGAAATTGCGGAACGCAAATTTGAGAGGGAACCACTATACATATCAGAACTTACTGTGGGAGGACTTGATGTCAGCTATCTTGCCGCTGCCGTGGCAAATCAGGCAGGTCTCAACCTTTGCTTTTAACGCGCCGCCAAGAACATTGCCGTTGAGCGAGCCGCGTGTGGCGAAGAAAGAACCGCCATTTAGCTTCATATGTTCGACAGCAGGCACGGAATCATGGCATCCAAAACAAGCATGCGTTATTGGCGAGTTCACCAGTGTCGTTATAGCTGCCTGATTACTGGCAGTGAATGCGTCACCATAGCTGCCGGGCACAATATATGGTGAGTTATCCACGTTAGCCGCAACGGTACCACTCGCAACGGTACTCCACAGCAGGCTCGGCAGTGCTGTCAGCGAGGCCGGATTGCTGAAATCGTATGTGCCGGGGAGGTGGCACTGTTCACAGTTATTCAAAACACCGGAGTAACCTGCCCCGCCAATGCCCTTCAGCACATTGGGTCTTACAACGTTTATGTATCTGCCATACTGTACGGTGCGCTTGCCTATGCCATGCACAGCGTGCGTGATGTACTGAATATTGCCCGACCAGCCCATACTGGATCTGTTCACCCAATGGCACACGCCGCACAGGGATGGGTCATTTGCCATGCTCTGGCCGTGGGCACCATACTGACGTGTTATATAACTGGCGCCAAGCATGTCGTGACAGTCGTTACATTTTTCCGCGCTCACCACTTCGCGCCTTGCCGTATATCCCTGGCCAGTTACAAGTACTTTCTTTGAAGCTGTTACGCGATTTCTGGCGTAGAGTGTGTCAGGGGTGCTAGATATATCAGTCTGTACATAGCCACGTGTCATGTAACAAGTAACCATGCTGGCATTAACCGGAATGGTTATGGAATTTAATGTTGCAGTCCAGTAGCCTTCGGCATCGGGAGTGGCGGAAAACGTATTGGTAGCTGCTGACACATTGGCATTGGCACTCGCATTAAAATCAGCCGGCTTGTCTATGCCATCCTTTGGCAACGCATACGCAAAATAGAAGCCTGGACCGCCAGTAAATCCGGGTAGCGTTGTCAACTGAGAAGCGTTTATAATCGGCTCTCCATCCAGTTTGATTCTGAACTGAACCACCGGGCGTCTTTCGCCATTCAGTGTCGCGCTCCTCAAGTCGTAAGTAAAGTTGCGAAAGCGGTCGGACGTGGTCGTATTGAGTCTTGTCACATCAACTGGTCTGTGGGAGTTGAAGGGTGAAGGATTCGCTGTCTCGCTATGGCATTGTCCACACCGATCTTCCAATCTGACACCGCCATGATGACGAGCCGTGTCCCAATCAATGCCGTCATGGCAACTGCCGCAGGCCAAACGGCTGGGCTTCTTTTTCCAGTTATCGCCCTGGGGTGCGGGTGCGCCCGGACGGTCGCTCCTGTGGCACTGTGTGCAGTTGCGGATGTCCATCGGGTAGCAGGTTTCTTTGTAGGCAATACCGGCGTAGTTGTAGTTGTGTGTAGTGCGGGGTGTCAACTGATAATTCTGGAAAGTTCTGTTGCCCATGTGCAGTGTGTGACCCAGCATTATGAAATTGCCGGTGGCGCGGTTTTTTTGTTTATTGTTGGTGTCATTGGCGTATCCATACTTACGCTGGTCTGTATGGCACATAGCACAATACCTGGCATCTGTGCGGCCGCCGTTGTGAAAGCCATGACCCAGCACACCGTGACAATCATTACAGGCGGCTGTGCTGACGAGTTCCCTCTGTGCGTCAGCGGCGCTAACGGGTTTGCCGGTTGACGGAATAAAGTCATAAATAATATTGGCCGACTCCAACGTATTTATTGCCACACGGCCGGAGTCGCTTCCATCGGGTGTATTGGCGTCTCTGGTGCCAGTATTGCCCGTACCGCGAAATGCGCCGCCAGCCTGTATTGTTATGCGGTGTGTCAGTGTTGGCTGATATGTCACATCATCCAGGTCTTCTTTAATGTTATTCCCTGTATTACTGAAAGCGTCCAACTGGGCCTTGGTCTGCGAGATATCGCGGCGGAAAGTGTATTTATAAGTTCCATCTCCATTGTCAACCAGAGTCCCTATATTATCAGTTGTGGGGCGTGTTGGATTCCAGGTATCTGGAGCGGCGGCTGTTGGGTTGCTCGTAACTATGTAATTGACCCACCGGCTTGGCTCCATTAGGTTGTTGTCTCCGGTTTTTTCAGGAATCAACTTGGCGATGCCGAAAGAAAGATTCGGATAATTGGCATACACAGCAGTAGAAGCCTTGCTGGTCCAGCCCATGCCGGATATGGGCGTATCATTGTGGTCTGTCAGCTTAAAGTCAACAATAGGTGTTGTTCCCATTGTAACGCCGGTTACTTCGCCTTTTAATCGCAGGTTTGCCCATTGTTCGCTGGTCAGGGTACGGATGTTGATGACGTTTCCGTGTTGGCCATCTTTGCCAGCGTCTCCGTCCCTGCCATCCTGCCCGGTTGCGCCCCGGCAATCTATAAGCAACAGAGCCATTGCCGCAGCAACCGCTAAACTACCGATAGTTTTGAACGACCTTAGTGTCATGTTAATTCTCCCTGCTAAATGATGAGTTAATCCGGCACATAACAATTAAATCAGCGCGTGGTGGACATTGTGGGGTGACAAAGAGTATTGTTGAAGCAACCTGGAGGAGCGTCGGGAAGGGGTGGCACTTTCGGAACCAGTGTTGAATTGGCCCCGTCTTTGTGGCACTGGACGCAGGCGGAAGCGCTTTCTTCAGCGGTCACGTTGTGGGTGACCGCGCTGGCAGACCATGATGGATCGGTACTTGATACGTGCCACGGCTTGTCTGGATGGGGTGCCTTAGTGTGACAGGTCATGCAGGAAAGTGCATGGCCGCCTCTGTAATCATCGCCATGACACATCTGGCAGGTGACAAAACCTGTCATTAAAATTGGCTCAGTGTCTGGCACCATTTGGGCAGAGTTTTTGCCATGTCTTGCGGGGTCTGCGAAGCCGGGTGTATGTTTTACACCATTAATATGACAGGAAAAACAACTCACTTTTGAAATTCCGCCAGCCAACTCTTTATTTGTGATGGAACCGTGACAAGTTTCACATCCCCCTGATTTCTTTGAGATACCTGACCAATGAGTCTTTGCCCATTCAGTCGGGTGACCTCCCAGAAGGTTATTGACTCCCGGCGCATTGTCCAAGCCGGTGGCACAGCCCACAAGATATATGACGAATGTTGCCAGAACCGCAAATATGCTCAACAACTTGGTTCTGTTCATGTTAAACCCTCCCTGGCCGCAAACATAAGTAATACCCTATCTGTGACAGGCACGACAGCGGTCGTTGTTGGCACGGCCATGGCATTTGAAACAAGCCGTGGGATCCAATCTGCCTTCTATGCGGTGCATTGTTATGTAATCGCCCCTGTGGGGAGATATTTTATCGGGGCGGCCGCTGTACATGAGCGCTGGTTTCAGGACTGCCCTGTCTGTATGACAGTCTGAACAAAAGCTGGGTGCATGGCAACTGGCGCAGACATTGTTATTTTGTACGGCATTAGTACCATGTGCGCTAATGAAATCTGATGTGTGGTCAAATTCCGCATAGGAGCGGACATGGTTTGTCATTGGTTCATCAGAGTGGCAGGCAGTACAGGACGGACGACCAATCCCAAGTTCCTGCGGGTGAACTGCTGTAAAGCTGGCTTCTGTGGATATGAGAATACAAGCTGTGGTAAACACAAGGGCTAAGATGCCAGCCAGCGCCAGCGCTATTTTTCTTTGCGCCATCACTTACCTCCCTTAGCGGTAAAACCAAACTTGTAATCAAGGCGCAGTAGACATCTCACTTCGTTCTTTGCCACGGATGTCGCGGCGTAAGTCATATCTGCTGAAATCAATAAATTTTCAGCGGGCTTAAGTCCAACTGAGGCTACTAATTCGCACAATAAGGATTGACCATTCAAATTCGGATTATCGCTGTCATCAAATTTGTGTATTATGCTGTCCAGACTGGCCCTGTACTTTTCGGTGTCATACATCGCCCATGCGCGTAATTCATGGTGGGAAAGGCTGTAGGAAGGCTTCAATGGGTCAAACGAGTTGACACCTGATGTGCTAACGCGGTGATACCCTGCCCCGCCTATGAACTTCATGGCGCTTTTAATCCAACGGAGTTCCGCGCCAAAGCGGTCGGAATCGCCAAAGGTATTACGGTAAATGTGTCTGTAGTCGGCGGTCACTTCGTACGATTCAGAATTTGAATATGTCACGCTACCGCTGTAAGAGCGGTGTTTGTCATTTTCAATGGCGCTGAAGAGTGATGGGAAGTTTGAACCTATGAAATAGGGCTGTAAGTTACGCTGAACGTAATTGAGCTTGGCGGAAAAACTGCTGTTGAACTTGTAAGCCAGTGAATAGTCATTTTCAGCAAGCCGACTATCATGATCGTCGCGCAAATAGCTGTTCAAATCGCGGTCAGCAATGTCAAATACTGTACGACCTGTAAACATCAATCCCGCAATGGGAACAATGTAAACATCACCACCTGCCAGCCTGCGCCTGTGGTCGTTGGGCATCTCAGAGTTATTGTTTTCGTAGTAAGAAGTAGATGTCCCGTCCTGCACAAAAGAGAAGCCTAATTCGCCTATTCTGGCAAGGCGATAGCTGAAGCGGGTGCCAAAAATTATATCCCGCTGGTATTCATAATCATGCTGTTGCTCGGCATCCTGAGTTTTATGACGGACAGATCGTCCACCAAAAGCGGATATAGCAAAACCGCCTTTGAGGTCGACTCTTCCACTCGCGCCGTCAATCTGCCCGTAACCAATGCCGTGATTAATGGCAAAGCGGCCAGCTTGAAGTTCTCCATTGGCCTGGTCAAAGCGGTAACGCATGTAGCCATGACTTATACTGCCAACGGCTTTGCCGTCCAATCGGCTTTGATCGGCCAAATCAAAATTTCCCCATCCAAATAAATGGAGCGAGAGGTTTTCTTTACCCAATCCAGTCGCGTCAATACCCAAAAACTGCGTCAATGGCGTGTAGACTGATCTATCTAAACCTGGAATATCCTGTTTGTAGTGCTGAGCAAAAGTCGTTGAGTACACGTTGACTTCCTGCGCCCAGGACGTAACAGAGACCAGAAGGGCAAACAGGATTGTCTTTCTTCCCATCAAAACCTCCTTAAGTGACAGTATAGGAAATAGAGATTACTAAATAAAGTTTTTTTGTTAAAAAACAAAAAAATAACAATAATAATTCATATTTTTTGCACAAAGCTGTTCAATATCTGCCAGCGCCTGGCTCTCAATTCTTCCACTGTCAATAATTTATATGTGCTTTTCAATCTGTGACAGCAGAGCAGGACACATGTCCCATCGCCGGGTCTTACAAAGAGGGCTGGGCCTGTATAGCCAAAATGAAACCACCAGTCTGATGGGTGAGTAGGTACATGCTGCCGGATTTGCGGCGGCTCCGCCACTCCATCGTCAACGATGACATGAATGCCGCTAATATTTTTACTATTCAATAGCTCTGCAAAGCTCCCGCTTCCACACCTCAGTCTCTGAAGGCCAAGCCCCCATATCTGTCCGTCCTGCGAGTGGGCGGTATCATTGGACATAAGAGATGGAAATTTACGGTTCCATGCATTCAGCCATCTATAAGCGGATTCTGGAGTGGCGCTAAAACCGGCATGGCCTTTCATCCCCGCCCGTGCGTTGGCATCGTGAGGCCAACCGGGTTCAGGATCGGGAAAGGGAATGTCTGTAGCAATGTCCCAGGCCTCCATATCCGCACCCGGCGGCATGGAAACGGTGGTTTCGCTCCAGGGAGCACTATACAATCCTGTAAGTGTCTCACCAAGTAACTTCCAATCCTGCCGCAGCTCTGTTTCCAGTATTTCAGCCAGCAGTCTGTATCCAATATCAGAGTATGTACTCTCTCCCCAAATCGCTTTCTTTAAAAGCGGATGCCGTCCCCAAGCATCAAAATTTTCTATTTGCTTGTATATCGGTGTCCCTGTGTAAGGCATCCACGGAGGCAAGCCGGCTGAATGTGACAGCAAAAGGCGCGGGGTTACTGGGCCGGGCCAATTCACGAATCCAAGCTCTTGTCTCCAGTCTCTGTCCAAATCCAGATGCTCCAGCACCAGCGGAGCTGTGACCAATGATTTGGTCAGGGAAGCAATATCAAACAGCATGTATTTGCTATTCCACTACAGTTTGAATCCGGCTTCCAGCAGACTTGCCGCTACCGCATGTTGAACCTGATCGGCAACCACCATAGCTTCAAAGGCTTCATGGAATGTGACAATATCCTGACTTTGCCCTGTACATGCCTGATAAAAGGCTTCCAATTCCAGTCTGAGAGGCTCGTCTTTGGCTATCTCCGTGGTGTCCGGCACAACCTGAGGGCCTTCCAGAGTCTTTATCAGTTTAAGACGCTCCAATTTTTGTTCCGCAAAATCCAGTGCCGCATATTCGCCCTCGCCAAAAATACGCAAAACGCGTTCTTTTTTGCGGGCCACACGGCTGGCGGTAACAGTGGCAAAACTGCCGCCTTCAAATTTAATCCGCGCATTGACTATATCCGGGAAGGGAGTTAAAACTGGTACGCCAACAGCTTCAACACTCTTGACTTTGCTCTTGAATAGGGACAGCAAGAGATCAAGGTCATGGATCATCACATCCATGACTACATCCACTTCCAAACTCCTCATTGGAAAGGGCGAAACCCGTACTGCCTCAGCGAAGCGAGGGGAAAAGTCTGATGTTCTAAGGGCAATCACGGCGGGGTTATATCGTTCCAGATGGCCCACAGCACCTACTAAATCAGGTTTCTCTGACTTTTTTTTGCAGAACAGTTCAAGCAGTGCCTTGCCTTGCTCCAGATTTCCGGCCAGGGGCTTTTCTATCAACAAGTGTTTTCCTGATTCCAGCACCTGTTTTCCAATCTCCAGATGAAAACCTGTCGGAGCTGCAACCTGTACTGCATCCACCTTTTCAATTACTGAAGCCAAGTCCGAAAACCAGGTTGTGTCGCACTTAGCGGCAATTTCCAGGCCCCTTTCCCTGTCTGTGTCAACTACAGCGACAAGTTCTGCCTGCTCGGAAGCTGCCGCTATTCTGGCATGATGCTGGCCAAGGCTTCCAACGCCGCATACTGCAATTCTGAGCTTTGTCATTGGCGATTTCCTTTAGATGTGAAAAGTAATAAAATCTTGCAACACTCTAGGATATAACCACATCTCCGCTTCATAAACACGTTTTTGAAGTGTCGTTGGCGTGTCTTCCGGCAGAACGGGAACTGGCTCAAATGCCAGTGTTTTTCCGTGATCATACTGGTCGTCAACCAAGTGAACAGTGGGGCCACTTTCGGTAACTTTTGCCGCAATTACGGCTTCGTGAACAAAATGACCGTACATGCCACGTCCGCCAAAGCGCGGCAGCGGCCCCGGGTGGATGTTCAGAATCCGACCCATCCATTGGTCTGGCACTACGAGTTTTTTCAGGAATCCGCATAGGCAGATAATATCAATAGCGCTGGTTTCACAATGTAAAAAACATGCCCTGCTGTATTCTTCATCCGAATTGAATGAACTCCCTAGTACAACCTCTACTCGCAGTCCAACGGCTTTGAGCCGCTCTACGCCAGGCGCTTTTGCCGAACTTGAAACTGCCAGAACGGGTAAAGCGTCAACCCTGCCTTCCCGACATGCGGCAAACAGATTCAGAGCGTTTCCGCCAGTACCCGAAATAAAAAAGGCAACCCGCTTCATTTGTTCAGATGTTCAGAGCGCGTCAAACCGGAATAAAAGCCTGCGTATCTGGCTATGCCGTCTGTAGGGCCGTCAGGATGACAGTATTTACAATATCTTCAGCGGAGCAACCACGGCTCAGGTCATTGCCGGGCTTAGCTAGGCCGAGTAATACCGGGCCATTAGCGCTGCATCCGCCAAATCGCTCCGCTATCTTATAGCCTATGTTTCCTGCGTTGAGGTCCGGAAAGACCAATACATTGGCATTGCCAGCAACTTTTGAGCCGGGGAACTTCTTTTGGCCAATTGCCGGAATCATTGCTGCGTCAAACTGGATTTCTCCGTCAACCTGAAGTTCCGGCCTACGCTTCTTAACTATAGCCAGGGCTTCACGGACTCTGGTCACTTTGTCGTGTTCCGCGCTTCCGGCTGTGCTGAAACTCAACATGGCAACCTTGGGTTCCACACCCAGCATGGCCTTAGCGGCATCGGCGCTGGCAATGGCGATGTCGGCCAGTTGGTCGGGCGCAGGGTCAGGCATTACCGCGCAATCTCCAAACATCATCGCGCCCTTTTCGCCAAATTTTTCATCGGGGTGAACCATGAGAAACGCGCTTGAAACAGTCTTGATGCCAGGGGCGCACCCTATGGCCAGCAGACAGGCTCTCACAGTTTCCCCTGTTGTATTCAGGGCACCTGCGACAAAGCCATCGGCCTGACCTGATTTGACCATCATACCGCCAAAATACAAAGGGGCACGCAGTGTCTCCAAAGCCTTTTCGGGAGTCATACCCTTATGCTTGCGGGCCTCATAGAAAGCGTTTGCGAATGTCTGTGTTTCCGGGTCATCATTGGGGTTTCGCAAAACGGCTCCATCAATGGTAACACCCAATTCCGCCGCTCTAGACTTCATGGCGGCAGTATCTCCAAGAATAGTTAGTTTGGCAATCCCCTCCTTCAGTATCATCGCCGCCGCCTGGATAGTTCTGTCATCCACGCCTTCGGGAAGCACTATGTGCCGCTTTAATTCTTTTGCCCTTGTGCGGAAAACCTTAAACCAATTTTCGTGTGTGGCGTGCATGGAAAACCTCCAATCAAACTATAGCAGTTCAACTGCAATAAGTTAAACCTCTGTAAACCAATTTTTTTATCATCATTTTAAACTTAAATGCTTTAAACTATATCTATTAGAGAGCCTGCGTGCTTGGAGACTGCAAAAATGCGTTCTGTGCGATTGAACATTCGGGAGTATCCAAATGTATCATGATGCGGAATTACATTCGTCCTTAGAATTGGTCATTGACGTTACGCCCCAAACGCGCTCTACCAGCCAGCACATCAATAATTGTGTTGAATTTTTGGAATCAAAACAAATTGACAACGAAAGCCTCCTGGCATTCAGCCTGCTCATTTCAGAAGCTCTGGCGAATGCGATAGAACACGGTATCCTGCGTTTATCGTCCAGCTTGAAAGAAGACCCATGCAACGACTATGGCAAAGTGCTTTGGGATTGCTTTGACACCGCATCAGGGCAGGTTTCATTAAAAGTCAAATTGCTCCATGAAAATGGTAACTGTGACTTGATAAAAGCAATTAGCGTGGAAGTCACGGATTCCGGTTCAGGCTTTGACTGGCGCGGCAAAATGCGCGATGCCGCTATGCCCACACCTGATAAGCCCAGCGGCCGTGGCTTGGCTTTGATAAAAATGATTGCCAGCCATGTGAATTTTAATGAATCTGGCAACACAATACAATTTATCATCCCCTGTCTGCCGGATGAAAAAACACTCATCACGTAATTATAGTCGTTTTACTTGTGGAGCATAACTAATGCTCCACAAGTAAAACGCGCGGATGCGCCAGACTGCGC
>JAIRRD010000002.1 GCA_031256155.1 Holophagales bacterium | reverse complement strand
CTCTTGGAAAGCTCTACATCGTTGTTCAGTTTGCCCTTAGGCTGGAATATGCGCTTATAGTGGTTATAGACGGCGACAGAGAGGCGTTTCTTGGCCTCGTCCTGTCCAACCACGTATTCATCCAGGAACGCCTTGATTTCTTTAGGGCGGTGTAGTTTCATCTCCGGCTTGGGGCTGGATTTTGTCTGCCTGCTCATGCGAACTTGAACACTGCCAGCTTCAATACATTCATCACAAATGTATGCCTGAGCGCCTTGCAAGAGATGTTCAACCTCGTGCGGCCCTTTGCCGCAAAAAGAACAACATTGACCTTTATTTTGTTTGTTCATGCCACACCCATTTTAACTATAGCAGTTACATCTCAGAATTGCGTTCCGCAATTTCGAGATGGGAGATTTTGGGGCTGTCTTCATAACAAAACATCTGGCAGAGATAATTCGTTTTTCCGCGCAATTTTTGCTATGTCCTCATATTCAGGTTTAGACTTTGTTATGCCGTAACCAGAAGCGCTTTTAACTCTGACTGTGCCATATTTGGTCTGCAGTTCCTGCTGTTCCCTGTGTAACGTATATCTGCGGCTGATATTCTCTCGTATTCCAAGCGTTGTTGTATGCTTGAAAATAAGAGAGAGCATTTTGTCTTTTTGCTCATTTTCGCACATGCAGGTAAACATGATTCCGATGCGGCCTTTTTTCATACCTATGGGCATTGTGTAAACATCCAACGCACCTTCATCAAATAAAAGCTCCTGGACAAACGCTACTGCTTCAGGTGTCATGTCATCCAGGCTGCATGTGAGTTCTGTGACTTCATCAGTGTTTTCGTTTGTCTGGCCTATAAATGCCCGAACACAGTTGGCGCTTTCAAAATTTTTCCTGCCCATGCCATACCCGGTTTTGGAGATAGTCAAAACCGGCATTGCGCCAAACTTACTGACAAAATGTTTGAGAATCGCTGCCCCCGTGGGTGTACACAACTCGCCGTTAATAGCCCCGCCGTAAATCGGGACTCCTCTTAAAATATGCGCTGTAGCTGGCGCGGGAACAGGAAGAACACCGTGGGAACAGCGTACCTGACCGCTGCCGACATGGACAGGAGATGCCAAAACGCGCTCGGGCGCAAGTGATTCCATGAGCATACAAACACCGACTATATCCGCTACTGCATCCATGTTTCCGACTTCATGAAAATGAATTTCTGTCACAGGGACACCGTGAGCATGGCTTTCGGCTTCGGCAATGAGATTGTATATTGCCAGTGAATCCTGTTTCACTCTGTCCGATACGTTCAAATGACCAATCAGGTGTTTTATGTCATGCAATCCGCTGTGGCGGTGTTCATCATGCCCATGGCTGTGTCCGTGACCGTGGGAGTGTTTATGTTCGTGTGGATGCCCGTGTTCGTGAGAGTGTTTATGTTCGTGGGAATGCCCATGGTCATGTGAGTTTTTGTTGGCATGTGTGTGTTCATGTCCGTGAGAATGTCCGTGTACATCTTCGCAGTATTCCTCATCTCCATTCACCGTAACAGTGATGCGCGTACCGGTAATGCCACATTTTTCAGAAGGCGCAGCAAATACGCGGACACCATGTATTCCAGCTTTGTTGAGTTTTTCCGTAAAATCCGCCGGATTATCGTGCAGTTCCAGCAATGCCGCCATGAGCATATCGCCCGCCGCGCCCATATTACATTCTAGATAAAGCGTTTTCATTGCAGTACTCCTATTGTTTACATGTGATTGATAATACTTGCCAAGTAGCCAGCGCCGAAACCGTTATCAATATTGACAACGCTGACACCGCTTGCACAGGAATTGAGCATGGAAAGAAGTGCCGCAAGCCCGTGAAAAGAAGCACCATAGCCAATACTTGTCGGCACTCCAATCACAGGGCAATCAGCAAGTCCCCCTACAATACTGGCCAGCGCCCCTTCCATTCCGGCAATGGCTATAATAACCCTTGCGCTCATAATATCTTCTGTATGCGATAAAAGCCGATGCAAGCCCGCAACACCAACATCATAGAGGCGAACCACAGTATTACCGAGAACTTCCGCCGTCAGCGCGGCTTCTTCCGCCACAGGCATATCGCTTGTACCGCCAGTAGCTACTACGACTTTACCTCTGCCATCAGAAACAGGCATTGTGCCGATGATACCAACACGCGCAATTTCATTGTATTGAAGGTCAAAATTTTTTTGCAGCGTTACAGCGGATTCAGCGGCCATTCTCGTTATCAGAATTGTGCGCTGACCTCTGCTTTGCATCGCGGAGGCGATACCCGCTATTTGCCCCGTTGTTTTACCCGCGCCGTATATGACCTCCGCAATTCCCTGACGCAACTCACGGTGATGGTCAGGTTTGGCGTACCCCAAGTCTTCAAATGGTTCTATCCGCAGCTTCAGCAATGCGTCTTCGGAAGAAAGCGTCCCGGCTTCAATCTGTTTTAAAATATGCAGTATCTCCTGTCTGCCCATAGGTTAATTCTCCTATCTGTCTGTCAAATCAAGAAGAACAGCGTCGAAATAAGGCTTGAAAGCCTGTAAAATTCTTTCTCTGTTATCCAGAACTGCACGCATCTGCTCCAAAGGAACTTGAAGTTTTGCCGAATCATTGAGTATTCTTACCCTGAAATCGGTAAAGCCCATTGAGAAGAGGATATTCTCAGTTGATTCCGCCTTGTTCAGCAATTCTTTTGTAATCGGCCTACCTGCCGGTATGCGTGTGGCGAGACAGGCATAAGCGGGCTTATTCCATGTGAACAATCCCGCTTCTTCAGACAAGCGGCGAATTTCATCCTTTGTTATACCACATTCGCGCAGAGGCGAACGGACTGATAATTCGGCGAGTGCCTTCATGCCTGGACGGTCACCGGAATCGTCAGAGGCGTTTGTGCCATCAACGAGGACGGTAAACCCATCTGCTGCGGCTTGCTTTTGAATGGCCTGAAATATGGTTTTCTTACAATGATAACAACGATCAGAAGTGTTTGCCGTGACCTCTGTGGCCACTAATAAGTCTTTTTGCAGAACAGTCATTTCGGCGTTCAATTCAGCAACAAATTTGCGTGCGTCTTCAAGTTCAAATCCGGGCTGGAAAGCTGATTTTACGTAGTAGGCCTTTACTTTTGCGCCATAATACAATCCGGCATAGAGCAGATAAGAAGAATCCGTACCGCCTGAAAAAGCAAGCGCGACAGACGGGCAATCTGAAAAAAAGGTCTGTAGGTTCACAGTGCTTTGATTTTATCGTTTTTGGAGTGAAAGCGGAAGCTCCAGCCCACATTCCTCAAGTAAGTCAGCGTTGTGCAGCGCGTCATTCACAGGCGCATCTGTGTGTATATGACCTTCTTTCAGCAAAATAACTCTGCCGCACAAATCCAGAGCCATATCCAAATCGTGTGTGGCAATAATCATTGTCTGCGGCAGAGCGTCCAAAACACCAATCAATCTTCGTCTTGCTTTCGGATCAAGAAAGGATGTCGGCTCGTCAAGAAGCAGTAAAACCGGTTTCATAACAAGCACACTCGCCAAAGCCACAAGCCGCTTTTCTCCGCCGGATAATTTATGTGACAGGCGCCTCTTTAAGTGGGATATGTTGAGTTGTGAAAGCGCCTCATCAGCTTTTGCCTCGGTTTCAGCCTCCGGGCTGCCATAATTGCGCGGCCCAAAGGCTATATCCTCATACACAGTGGGCATAAATAACTGATCGTCCGGGTTTTGAAATATCATTCCCAGCTTTTTTCGCAATTCAAGCATGGTCTTTTTTTCCAATACGATGTCATCAATGACAATCCCGCCGGAATCATGCGAAAGTACACCGGTAAGCACCAGTAGCAGTGTGGATTTTCCGGCGCCGTTAGCTCCTATTACAGCAACCCGCTCTCCGCTCTGAACAGTAAATTCCACGCCCTTCAATGCGTATTCATCGGACAGATCATATTTTACCGATAGATTTGTCACCTTCAGCACGTGGACTCTCCTATCCCGCCAATCTGCCGAAAAACAAGCTCAGATTGAAAAAACGCAGAAAAATCACCAACAATGTCATCAGCGCTATAAAAATTCCGTCTGACAAACGAAAGCCGCCGTGCTTCCTGCCATAATATATGCCATTAAAGCCACGGCATTTCATGGCCTGATAAACCCGCTCAGCACGGTCAAAACTGCGTAAAATGAGCCGACCGGCAAAACTGCCCATATCTTTCATTTTAATACCCTTCTGATTTGGCCCACGAAATGAGTAGGCAGTAAGCATAGACGCCGTTTCAGAAATCAATATTGAAAGATAGCGATAGGTCATTACAAGCTGCAAGCATATAATCTTTGGAATACGCAGTATTGTCAGTTGACAACTGATTTCCACAAATGAGGTTGAGGCAATTAAAATCAGCACAGCAAACACGGAAAGCAGGGTTTTCAGCATGATAGACACAAACGATACCATGCCCTGACTTACAACGAAACTGCCGATATAAAATGCTACGCCACGCACTGCAATTAAATTGCTGATTCCGCCCATCAGCGAAAAGGGCAGAGCAAACATAAGCCGCTGTAAAAGAGGGCGGTAAGGCGTACCGGACAACGGCATCATCACAGCCGGATAAAGTAGAAACGGAATAATTCCGCTTATATCCTCAGGCGGAAAAGATACGATAGTCACAACATAAAAAAATGTCACTATAAGCTTTGCCATCGGATGAAGGCGGTGAACGGGCGAATCTTGCATCGCAAGCTGTTCCAGCCGGTTAATACCAGCCGCCGCATGATACAGACTTGCCAATTTGGCGTACCCTCCTGATTCTATTGATGATACACTGTAACATAAATTTCAAATTTGCAGTTGTAAGTTTCTTGTTTTGACACGTTTTTCAATCAGGAATAGCTTAGATATTGTTCCAAAGTTAAACCGTTATAGCCTTCTTCAGGCCAGGGGCTTGGTTCGCCAATTTTCCACTTGCGCGAGTACCATATTTTTTCCAGGCACAAACCCTCTGGTGGTGCCGTAATACCGGCCAGACCCCTGTTTTTGGAGTTCAGTATTTCTAAAACACCTGTCGGTTTTAGCTTTCTGCGTCCAACTTCAACGAGTGTGCCGGTCATTATCCGAACTTGATGCATGAGAAATTTGTCGCCCTCGAAAATCAAATCAAGTTCGGTGCCTCTGGATTCCAATCGTATGTCAAATATAGTTCTGACTGGCGTTGCCGCAGAACACTCCTTGCATCTGAAACTTGAATAATCGTGTATCCCAATCAAATGGGAGGCAGCATTCAATATTTCGCCCCTATCTATAGGTTCCGATCCATACAAATGCCAACGGCGCATCTCTAAAAAAGGATTTGCAGAAGGCCCCTCGTCAAGCCTGTACACATACCGTTTAGCCACAGCATCACGCCGAGGAAAAAAGCCATCGGGAGCTTCCTGTACGGTCATCACCCTTACATCCGCAGGAAGATAGGCATTTAATGCGGCGAGGAGGCGATACGAATCCCAATGCTTTTGCATCCATATCAGCACACCCTGGGCTTTCGCGTGAACTCCAGCATCAGTTCTGCCAGTTCCCTGAGGCATTGGCGCATCCTGCCAAAGTTCACGAATTGATGTCCAAAGCTCACCCTGCACACTTCTGAGGGTACTTTGTATTTGCCAGCCAAAAAAAGCGGTGCCTACATACGCCAAACAGAGAAAATATGGGTACGTCATCCCATGTATTGTAACCTTTCCTACTCTGAAATTTTCGAATCCAGAGACCATGAGGATTAAGGGCAAAGCACTGGCTATAACCTTGCATAAACACGTATCTTTATCTCTTTCAATTTTTACGATTCCTATAATTTATGGGTTTTAGTCTGATTGAGCTAATTGAAACAGCACCGACATTGA
>JAIRRD010000260.1 GCA_031256155.1 Holophagales bacterium | reverse complement strand
CAATACCATAGCCCATTCACCGCCGTGGGCACCCGCATTCATGCGAAGTGCGCCTCCAAAACTGCCGGGGATGCCACATGCCCACTCAACGCCTGAAAATCCCATGTTCGCAATATCATTTATCAGGGCTATGTGGCCATAACTGGCATTGGCTGAAACCCTTTCAGAAGTGGCCAGCAATCTGGTGGGCAGAGCCAAACGCATAACAGGTACACTGATATCTGATAATACTAGCAAGTTGGAGCCACCGCCGAGTATTCGATAGTTCAAATCATTGGCCCTGCATGTCTTAACGAAAAGGCTCGCTTCTTCTTCTGTTTCCGGTTCAAAAAGCCACTTGCAGACACCGCCTAGCCCCAACGTTGTTAATCTGGCAAAAGGCACATCTCTCTTATGCGGAATTAACAAGAGCGCTTCGGGTAGTTCCATAGATAATCTCTATTCAATATTTTCTTTGTTGGTTCACAATTTTATTTCAACTGAACCCTCGAAATATGCCTCGCCATACCGCCAAACTTCATTCTATGTTAATGGCACATTTCACATGGAATTGCTATAGCAATTTTCTCTTGGACAGCTTGCTCTTTCCTTTGCCCCCTGGCATCGCATCGCGTTCCTCAGTCTTTGCCCGATGCGTGCCAGCCTTTGACTTATTGACAGCAGTCCTTGCCCTTGTGCTACGCTGTGTTGCTCGTGGTTTATGCGGCTCTGCAAAATCGGCCTCTCTCAATGACGCCGGGCCAGTCAGAGATGGTGTAAAAGTGATAGTTTTTCCGTGCGCGTCCCTGGTTTTGGCCTCCAGTATCCAGGCTGATACACGGTGCAGAGTCTCATCAACGGAGGTGATTTCAGCCATTACCTGAGTACCTATGGACAGTTCAATTTGTCCACTCATACCAGTGGCCCTGGTGCGGTACTCATCTACAGAAAAATCGCCACCCAGCGCACCAAGCGGCACACCTACCTCCACAAATGGGCTTTCAAGACGGATGAAGGCGGCTTTATGCGAAAAACCCTGAATGATACCGGAAAATTTTTCGCCTATCCTGGGTTTCATCAGCAGGCAGGTCTTCCAGCGGTCATTTTCACGTTCCGCCTCGGTTGCCAGTTGTTCACAATCTGAGGCCCGCTTGGCGAGTATTGCCAAATAGCCTTTAAGGTCGGGTGAAAAAAAATCGCCTCTGATTGAGCGCCTGAGCAGGCGATGAACAATCAAATCCGGGTAGCGGCGGATTGGGCTGGTAAAGTGCAAATAATCATCCAGCGCCAGACCGGAATGTCCAACATTCTCCGCTCTGTATTCGGCTCTCTTCAAACTTCTCAGCAGCATGGTATTTAGTAAGGTTTCCAGCGGCCCTCCATGAATTTTATTCAACAGACCGTTCAGCAATTCAGGTGTAGGACGATCCTGAGGCCTCATCAAGCCCAGCGAGAGAGCCAATTTCTTGAAAATTTCCAGCTTTAGCGGATCCGGGTCTTCATGGACGCGGTATATAGTCGGACATTTTCGGCGGCTAAAGTATTTAGCAACGGCTTCATTGGCCAAAAGCATAAATTCTTCAATCATTCTGTGGGCATCGTGTCGTTCATAGCACCGCGCATCCATCGGATGCCCCTCACTGTCAAAAATAAATTCAGTTTCTTCAGTGTCCAGATTCAGCGCCCCCCGTCCCAATCGCTGTTCTGTCAGACGGCGTGAAAGCACCAAAGTCTGATCCAGTATTTCACATATATCTTCGCCTATCTCGCGCCGCGTCCGTGCATCCAGGTTCAGACAGGCACTTTTCACCTGGTCATAAGTCAAGCGGCGGCGGCTCCTGATGACGCTTTCCGTAAAGCGGGCCTCAATGATTTCCAGTTCCGGCGAAATAGTCATCCAGGCCGTCATAGTCAAGCGGTCAACGCCCTCTTTCAATGAACACAACTCAGCGGACAAGCGGTCAGGCAGCATAGGGATGCACTCGTCCGGAAAATAGACCGATGTCCCGCGCAGTTGGGCTTCCTGATCCAACGGTCCGTTTTCAGTGACGTAGTGGCTTACATCCGCTATATGGACACCCAGTATCCATCCGCCGCCCTCTTCGGCGGGCAGGCACTCCAGACTGATGGCATCGTCATAGTCTTTTGCAGTAGGCGGGTCAACCGTGACAGTGGTCAAATCGCGCAAATCTTCTCTGCCCTTAGTCCATTCTTCAGGTATCTGTGTTGGGAATGGTGCCATCTCGTCCATAACAGCGCTGTTAAATTCAGTCCTGATGCGAAACATAGCTGCGGTCAGGCGATTTTCAATTTTTAAATCCGTAGGTCTGCCCAGACGTGCAGCGACTCTGCCTCTCAGTTGAGACAATGTGGGGTCTGCCTCCAGCAGGACGGTGACAATATCACCTTCAGAGGCCAAATCAGTCGGCGGGACAGATATAACCTGCTGCATCCGAGGGTCAAGCGGTAGCGCACGCCAGCCCCATGATTTCTTTTGAAGCGATGCCGGCACAGGAGCGTCTGTTCGGGCAATGACACTAATGACCCTTCCACGCTGACGACCGTCAAATCCTGACCCCACAGCCTCAGCTTTAACTTTGTCCCCATTTATAGCGCCTTGCGCATCCCTCCAATCCACAAACATATCCATACCGTCAGATTTGTGAAATCCGGCTGGCCGTATAAATCCCCCGGACCCCTCCGCCATTCCCATAAAAGTGGCTTCAAAGCTCTCAAATGGGCGAAAAACAGGCAAACTGATAGTCCCGCTGCTCCTGGCCGCCGGTGACGCTTGCCTGAGCGCATCGGTCGAACTCCGCCCACGCCGCACGTCAGGATCGCGCCGTTGACTGTCATGTCGCGTGTCGCGCATCCTGCGGCTCACATCAAGCTCCGTTCAATTTTGAAATTTGAAAGCGGGTATGAGCTGCTGAGTTTATCCAAGCTCATTTAACAGTTCCTTGGCACCGCGGTGGTTGTAGTCATAGCTGAGCGCTTTTTTAGCGGCGTTACGGGCTTCATCAAGGCGGCCAAGCTTTTTTAATATTTGACCCCGCCGCCAGTGTAGCGTAGCGTAGCCACCCGTTCCGCCCTCCATCGGCTCTTTGGCCGCTTGTTCCAGAAATGCCAATCCTTCTTTGGTGTGAAGTCCCGTCCGTGCCGCCACTTTACCCAGTTGGAGCCTGATGATGCTAGGCGCGTCAACGTCAAGCAGCGCATTGAGCGCAACTTTCCAGGAATCCTCATCCTGACCAGCGTTCAGCAGAGCCAGGCTAACGGCTTCAACACCTCTGGCCCGCGTACGGATGCGTGGCAGTAAGCGCATTGCTTCGACAGCCAGTTTTTGTTTTTGCACTGTTTCCCCAAGTGCCTTTCCGGCGTTTTTTTCCCCAAGTTCGTCGAGATAGCCGGTGACAATTCCAGGATCGCCAGGTGCCGCATCCAATGCCCGTTTAAAAATGGGTTCCGCCTCATTCCATTTACCGTCCATAGACAGAATCTGAGCTTGTAGCAAATCGCCTCTGGCAGGTTGAATACGCTTTAATTGATCCGCGCACTCCAGCGCTTTCTTTGTGGAACCGCCCAAAGGGCCGGGCAGTTGCTGATAGCCAAGACCAAGTGTCATCCAGGCCAAAGCGTAATTGGGGTCATTTTTTACCGCACTTCTCAAATCATTCATTGCCTGGGAGACCATGAACAAACTACCCAGATTTCTCTGCTGCAGCGCCTTACTGGCTTTTACCATACCCCGTGCCATGAGCGCCTCCGGCAAGTTCGGCTGTAATTTGAGCGCTTGCAGCATCGCATCTTCTGCCTCATCAAGCCTCATCAGCGCATTGAGAGCCTGCGATTTTGCCGCCCAGGCCAATGCGTCATCGTCATTTTTGTTAAGCCTGGCATCGGCATCAGCCAAAACCTTTAAAAAACGCCCCTGATCCAAATCAACACGGGGTTGATATGCCGCCTTTTGAGCGCCAAGCAAAAAGCAAAGTGTGGGTATCGCGCACAGTGATAACATGAAAATATGGTACACTGAAACAGCATGGACATAGATATCGCCATACGCATGAAATACTTATCAGATCAGGTTCTGGAGCATCGGCGACGTTATTATATTCTGGATCAGCCTGTAATTTCTGATGCCGAATACGACACACTGGAGCGCGAGTTGCGTCAACTGGAGGCAGATTATCCGCTTCTTGCAGACCCAAACAGCCCCACAAACAGGGTGGGTGTTCCCCCGCTGGACAAATTTGACAAAGTTGGACACAGAACGCCCATGTTGAGTTTGGACAACGCATATTCCGAAGAAGATATGCGGAACTGGGAGGGTCGTGTAAAGCGCGGACTGCCTGCGGACGCGGTACCCCTGTATTGTGCGGATTTAAAAGTGGACGGCCTGAGTCTGGCTCTACGCTACGAAGGACGCATGTTGGTAAGGGCAATAACCAGAGGCGATGGAGAAACTGGCGAAGATGTCACAGAAAACGCCAGAGCCATTGCCGACATCCCCCTGGAGCTTCCTATGAACGCACCTGAAACTGCCGAGGTGCGCGGTGAAGTATTTTTATCCCGCAAGCGCTGGGAAGAGTTAAATACTGAAAGGGACGCAAGGGGCGAGCAGAGATTTGCCAACCCGCGAAACGCAGCCAGTGGAACCATGAAACTATTGGACAGCCGCGAAGTGGCAGCCCGCAGACTTCAATTTATGCCCTGGCAATTACTGGAAGCCAACGACCATGCGGAAGCTATGCTTAATCTATCAAAGTGGGGATTTGCGTCCATGCCGGCCAAAATTGAGGGTGGCATGGAAAAAATCATCCCCTTCATTGACACCCAGCAGGACGCGAGATTAAAGCTCCCGTTTGATACAGATGGGATTGTCATTAAAATACAGCAAGCCGAATATCAGCAAATTCTTGGCAATACGGATCGCGCCCCCAGATGGGCGATTGCTTTTAAGTATCCCGCGACACAAATTACATCCACACTGATTGGCATTACCTGGCAGGTGGGCCGTTCAGGCAGACTCACACCCGTTGCCGAACTTGAGCCTATTGAACTCGCAGGGTCAACGGTAAGGCGGGCCACGCTTCATAATTTCGATGAGTTGAAACGCCTTGGCGCATATATTGGGTGCAAGGTCTTTCTGGAAAAGGGCGGGGACGTAATACCCAAAGTGGTTGCTGTTGTGCCGGACACAGTTCCCGATGATGCCATTGCACCTGAAATGCCCCCCGCATGTCCGATTTGTTCCGGCACTGTGGGTAAGGACACAGAAGACGAAGTCGCTATACGATGTCAGAACGATGAATGTCCTGCCAAATTTCAGGCCAGACTGCGCCATTTCGGCTCAAAAAACGCACTGGATATAGAGGGATTGGGCGACGCACTTGTGGATCAGCTTGTTGCGTCTCAGCGTTTTAACCACCCTTGGGAAATACTAGGTCTTCTCAAAGAGCCGATTCAAAGCATTGTCTTTTTATCATCAATGGAACGCATGGCAAAAAAAAGTGCCCGGAATTTCATGCAGTCTCTTGCAGACGCAAAAGTCAAACCTCTGTGGCGGTGGATACACGCTTTAGGTATTCCCTTTATTGGTGCTAAAACGGCGGAAAATCTAGCCCAGGCTTTTGGAAGTCTTGAAAGTTTATGGAGCGCGGAAGATACAGCCTTGCTTTCGGTTGGCGAGATAGGTCCGAAAATCGCGCGGGTACTCAAAGATTATTTTCAAAGGCACCCCTGTCTCCCGGCCCAGTTATCGAATTTGGGAATAATCCCTGAAAAACCCGCACCTAAAACAGCTAATGACTTGCCTCTGTCCGGTCAGACAGCAGTTGTCACAGGGACTCTGCCGACACTCTCACGCGAAGAAGCCGAGAACTTACTGGTAAAACTCGGTGCAAAAGTTAAAGGCAGCGTATCCCGAAAAACCACTGTACTGATAGCAGGCGAAAAAACCGGCAGCAAGCTGGAAAAAGCGCAGGAGTTTAACATTCCCATCAGAGATGAATCCTGGCTGAAAGGAATGTCAAACGACAAAAAACATAGCGATTCCAATTGAACAACTCTTTGTAACATTGTACAATTCTTTGACTATATTACTTGAACAACTTAGAGAACATGCCCCCTATTTCAGATGAAAACAACTCACCCAAATTTCTCAAGTTAAGCGCAAAATCAACTCTGTCTTCTTTTCCGAGCAAAGTTATGCCTGAAATGGCTATATGATAATATCTGATGCTATAAGCAACACATGGGCCAACATAGGCTAGCGCTACTTGACTTTGAGTAAAGGTTTTCCTTTCAAAATCATAATTTACTTCAAATTGAAAGCGCAATTTGTCATCCAACATACAATGCAATCCGCCAGTCTTGATACCACGCTGCCTTATATGCAACTGATTTATTCCGGCAGTAAAAAATGCTAAATTAAACCGAGTTGACTCTCTTAATGCCAAATCAGTCGATATTGATCTGTCTGTACTGCCTTCCGAGTCCAAATACTTATAACTTAATCGTAAATTACGGCTGGGTTCAATGTCTATATCGCTTTTAATAGAAGTCCAGCCTTGCTTTATTTTACCACCGGGTGAGATAAAGGAATCAAAATGGTACTTTATTGACAAGTTTGCTCGAGCAATATGTATGTATGTACTATTAGAATCCGGCCTGCCGAAAAGATGCTGCTTTATCATAAACTCAACGCTGCGTTCACCTACAACGCTATTCCTCACACCAGGGTTTGTATCCGTTTCGTCAAATCTGGGGAATATACCCGTCAGTCCATTTTTTGTATTAAAAGTAAAAGCAATGACAGGTTCTAAAATATGTTTAATATCGCCTGAATACCTAGCTACTTTATTGTCTAAGAAACTCTTGCCAATTTGTGGACCTGAAAATTGAAGGCGGCTGGAAGCAAGCCACCGCTGGGTTGGCGGTCCTTCCACTCTAAATGGGTCAAAATTTGGGTCATCTGTTAAGCTTGGAGTAGTCGTGTTCGGGGATTCAGTATTCGAATTCGAATCCAAAAGAACAGCGCCATACTTCGTAAAACGTAATCCGGTCTGTAAATCAGCGCGCAATGGACCAAATT
>JAIRRD010000223.1 GCA_031256155.1 Holophagales bacterium | reverse complement strand
TTGATTGGGTGTACCAGGAAGAACTCTATGGCCGTGGCATATGGCGGTCTTTTTGGTGGAGTCCTGACAGCAGCCAATTGGCTTTTCTAAGTCTGGACACCTCCAAAGTTCCTCTTTTTCGTATGACTGATGATCGCTTTCATCCGCAGCGGAACGAAGACCTCTACTATCCGGTTGCAGGCGAGCCTAATCCGATTGCCCGTTTAGGCGTGGTGGATTTGAAAGGCCAGACGCAATGGCTTGAAAATCCATATCCAGATCAGGAAACTCTGATATCCAGAGTAGGCTTTGACCCAAACGGCAGAGTGATTGCGGCGTGGCAGGACCGTATTCAATCGTGGTATGACCTGCGCCGTTATGAAGGTCAAAAGAGTGCAACACTTGTAAAAGAAGTTTCAAAAACCTGGATTTACCGCGCAAATGTGCCATTGCCAAGGTATTTGAAAGACGGCTCTTTCATTTTGGAATCTGACCGCTCTGGCTACCATCACATATATCACTATGATTCCAACGGACGCTTGTTGAGGGCCATAACATCCGGCGATTGGATGGTACGCGCAATCCAGGGGATAGATGAAAAGAACAAATGCATTTACTTCACTGCCAACAGAGATAACTATGCCGGCACGGACGCTTATTCAGTAAAGTTTGGCGGCAAGTCTTCCAATGACGGCCTTGTCAGGTACACAAAAGAAAAAGGACATCATCAGGTTTCATGGAACGCGGCTTTTACTGCATTTATTGACAACTGGAGCAACCACGCCGAACAAGGGTGTCAGCAGATCAAAGATTCCAAAGGCAATGTACTGCGGGTTTTGAATGACCGCAAGGACATACCAGCGCCGTTCTCATTTCCCAGGGGACAAGTGCGGCACCAGTTAATACCAACTGCAGATGGTTTTCGGATGGAATCCATACTGATACTTCCGCCAAAAATGGAACCCGGTAAAAAATACCCCGTTTTCCAGACAGGCTATGGAGGTCCTGATACGCCTACCGTACGGGATACTTGGAATGATAACACCTGGTATCACTTCCTGGCCAACCAGGGATTCATTGTTTGGATGTGTGACCCCAGAACAGCTTCCAACAAGGGGCATATCCACACTGGAAAAGTGTATGGCCGGCTAGGTACGCTTGAGTTGCAGGATTATATGGATGGCCTTAAGTGGCTTGGCGCACAAGGCTTTGCGGATATGTCCAGAGTAGCTCTGGATGGTTGGAGCTATGGCGGTTTCATGGCCGCATACGCGACGATAAAGGGCGAAGGCGTGTACAGACTTGGTTTGGTTGGAGCGCCGGTCACTGATTACCGTCTGTACGACAGCATTTACACAGAGCGTTTCATGGGGCTTCCCAAAGACAACCCCAACGGATATGACAGCACTTCAGTTATGAAATCTGTCAAAGACCTCCAAGGCAGTTTGGTTATATTTCATGGCCTCATGGATGAAAATGTCCACCCGCAAAATACAGTCATGCTCGTGGATGCGCTGATTGAAGCCGGAAAAGACTTTGAGGTTATAGTCCTGCCCGGTTCTGGACACAGTCCGAACACGGCATACCAAAGATGGCTGGTGAGGCTAAAGACTTGGGAAGCCTTGAAGAAATATATTATGTAGCAATTTCATGTGAAATGTGCCGAGCAACTATATAAGTTTTTCTCTACTCCCACACAGCGGCACTGTCGGCCCATCTCAGGATCTCAGCACCCCCTTCCCAGTGTCCGTCTTTGTGCAGAATAATTTCGGCGCGGCCTTGGCTGTCAACTTCATAGAGCTTGTGTCCCATCGCAATTAAGGCATCCAGCGTGGCTTTGCTGAACATATCTTTTTCATAGTTGATGCGGTCAGGTAGCCATTGATGATGGAACCTCGGCGCGTTAACACATTCCTGGGCGCTCAGGCTAAAATCAACTGCGGCTAGAATCGTTAGGAGCGTGGTGCTTATGATAGTGCGTCCGCCCGGGCTTCCTGTAATAAGCCATGGTTTGCCATCTTGCACAAGAATGGTAGGACTCATGCTGGAGATCATTCGCTTGCCTGCCTGGGCAAGGTTTGGCTGTGTGCCTATCAGGCCGTTTGAATTTGTGATACCCGGGCCTGCGTTGAAATCTCCCATTTCGTTGTTTAAAAGGAAACCCGCGCCAGTCACAACGATATGGCTACCAAAGGAGTACTCCAGAGTATAGGTCAGACTTACAGCATTGCCGGTTCTGTCAACTACTGAAATGTGTGTTGTCTCATGGCTTTCCGCAGGCCATTCAAATTGAGCGGGATTGCTCACAGAGGCTCTGTCCGCCCAGATAGTCTGTCTCAAATCGGCCGCGTGCTTTTTGGACAAAAGCTCTTCTGCGGACATGTTCTTTACAAAGGCCGGGTCTCCTAAGAATCGGGCGCGTTCAGAAAAGACGCGGCGCAGAGTTTCAGAGACATGATGGACAAAAGGCGCTGAATCCCACGCCATTTTTCCCATATCAAAGCCTTCCAGCACATTCAGGGATTCAATTATAGCGATGCCGCCTGAACTGGGCGGGGGTGCGCCGATAACCTGAAAACCTCGGTATTCGCCCTGTACAGGTTGTCGTTTAACCGCTTTGTACGCTTTTAGGTCCTGCGCTTTGATAAGGCCGTTTCCGGCCTTCATTTCCTTTAACAACATTTTTGCCGTTTCGCCGCTGTAGAAATCTTCAGGGCCTTTTTTTGCAATCCGTTCGAGGGTATTGGCGAGGTCAGGCTGCGCCAGCCGATCGCCCTCCTTGAGAGGCTTGCCTGAATTACTGAATTGAGTCAGTGATGCAGGGTATTTTCTAAATCGAGGCAGGGCGCTTTCAAGAGCATCTGCCAGAGTCTTACTGATTGTAAAGCCCTCTCTGGCCAGCTTTACAGCGGGTTCAATTAATCGCGCCCAAGGCAGTTGTCCGCGTTCAGTCCAGGCTAAGTGCAGACCCGCCACTGTGCCTGGAACAGCCACGCTTCTGTGTCCGTAATGATGCTTATCTGCATCGTATTTACCGTTTTTTAGAAACATGTTTGGGTGTGAGGCGCTTGGAGCTGTTTCTCGAAAATCATAAAAAGCGGAGGTGCCGTCAGTATCCCTGGTGAGTAAAAAGCCGCCTCCGCCAATGTTTCCTGCCAGTGGGTGCGTTACGGCCAGCGCAAAAGCCACTGCCACCGCTGCGTCAACGGCTGTACCTCCCTCCCTGAGGACTTGGGCGCCAGCTTCAGACGCAAGCCAATCCTGACTTACCACAACTCCACGGTCTTGTGCTAAAGCGGCAAAAAAACATAAAATCGTCAGAAACAAAGCTAAAAACCGCATAGTATTCTCCTATAGATGGAAAGGTAAAATTCTGAGCCAGACACCTTTTAAGTAAAAGCCCTCAGGATGATTGAGTGAATATGGATGATCCGGCGGCTGGCTCAAATGTGCCAGAACCTGTACATTGCGCCCGGCTTCCAGACATGCCGTCCAGACGGCTTCCTGAAAACGTGACCTATCCATATGCTGACTGCACGAAAAGCAAAACAACATTCCGCCAGGGGCAGCTGCGCGAGCACCCAACCGGAATACGTCTTTATACGCTTTAAAGGCGTTGGCCATGTCCTTGCGCTGTTTTGCGAAAGCCGGAGGGTCAACAACAACGCAATCATAACTTTCAGGAGTTAGCTGGCGCATCAGGTCAAAGGCATCCCCCTGTATGCGCACATGGCGGCTTGGGTCCAATCCATTGGCAGTCCAGTCGTTTTCGCACACATCCAATGCCGCTGCTGAAATGTCCAGCGTTGTAACCTCAGCCGCACCTCCCAAACCAGCGTGGATTGAGGCTCCGCCCGTGTACCCAAAAGCGTTCAGCACACGCTTGCCGCTGGATATACGGCCCAGTGTCAGCCTGTGTTCTCTTTGGTCTAAAAATATCCCTGTTTTTTGGCCTTTGAGCAAATCAACACTGAGTCTGGCCTTGCCCTCACAGATTGTTATTGGGCCTGACAAACTACCTTTCAATATGCGATTGACCGGCTCCAGCCCCTCGTCCTTGCGGCCAGCCTGACTGCGCTCGACCAGAGCCATAATTCCATTCTGTTTCGCCAGATTTTGTAATTCGGAAAACCATGTGGCACGAAGCGCTTCCAGGCCAGCGGTTCCTGCTTGTACGCAGAGGGCAGGGCCGTAGCGATCTATGACAAGGCCAGGCAGGCCATCCGCTTCACCAAAGAGCCACCTGCAACCGAGTTTATCCCCATC
>JAIRRD010000214.1 GCA_031256155.1 Holophagales bacterium | reverse complement strand
CCACGCAAAAAATACGGCAAAAATTGATTTTTTGTTCATGACCGACCATTCCAACATGTTCGACAATGCCACAAACGCTGATGACTATGACGAGGTTAAAAAAGAGTTTTCCGAAAAATCAGACAGCGATTGGTACAGAACTCGCCTTGCAGCCGAAGCCAGTACTGACAAAAACTTTTATGCAGGACGTGCTTTTGAAATGACCTATGCGAACAATCAGGCTCATTATGGGCATGTCAATGTCTATTTCACTGATACTTACGTGGAAGCGTCGCGTACGATGGCCACTTTTGGGGATTTTTACAAATGGCTGGCCGCCAACCAAGATACCGCAATAGCTTGCTTCAACCATCCCAACCGCCCGGACACATCGTTTAACAGCTTGGCGTACGACTCGCGGGTGGACGATGTTATCCAACTGATAGAAGTTGGCAATGGCTCTTTGGGGGCAAATTACGTGGATACTGAGGAATATTATTATAAGGCCTTGGATTATGGCTGGCATTTGGCCCCAGTTCAGGCCCAGGATAACCACGCCCAAAATTGGGGCAACGCAGGGAACCTAACGGGTATTCTGGCGGCTTCCTTGTCCAAGGAGGATTTGTTAGATGCCTTCAAAAACCGCAGACTCTATGCCTCACAGTCAAAGGACTTGCGCCTTATCGTGAAAGCCAATGGATACGACATGGGTTCCATCCTTCCCGTATCCGTCAAAACAATAGATTTTGAAATAAAAGCGAATGATGCGGAACTGCCCATATCAGAAATACAAATTATCACCAACAGCGGGCGCATACTTAATTCCAGGAAGTTTTCAACGGCTGTGAGCAATGCCGAATGGAATGTTTCAATTGATCCGCAACCTGGTGCTTGGTACACGGTAAAAGTAATCCATTCCAATGGGCGATACGGCCTGGGTTCTGCGGTCTATGTACCGTCAGGCGAAACCGATGTCCGCTTGGTCGGCATTTCTGTTGTCCCGGCGATTCCGACAGTGGGGGCCGATGTCATCATTAAGGCTCAACTGCATAACATCGGCGTTATGGACGTTGACCGGAGTTTTACGGTCACTTTTAATGCAGGGGAAACGCCATTGGGCAATATTGTTGTGGAGGGTGGCATTCAGGCGGGTGACCAGAAAGAAATTACCTTTCAGTGGACTCCATCTGCCAAGGGTGACATAACTATCTCGGCTAGATTGGCAGCCGTCCATGGTGTTACCACCATCACCGATGTCAGCAAGCAAGTGTCAGTCATTGCCTCCAACGGCATCCGTGTATTAGTGGACAGCGATCACCGCAATATCGGTGAATATAACGGCACAATGTTGAGGCTAGTGACTCTGTTAAGGATTGGTGGCTATGACGTGAGCTACAGACAATCAACCGATGCCACTATCTACAGGACGTTCACCCCAAATTTCCTGAATGGCTTCGATGTTATTATACTCAACGCATCAAGCAGCGTGGCAAATTCTCTCAATGATGATGAAAGAACAGCACTGGCAAACTGGCTCAGTGCGGGCGGTGGCTTGCTGTACACATCATCCGGGTACCGTTTCCTCGCCACTGGAACAAATATAAATGGATATAATGCAGCATCAATAGGCAATCCAATCCTGGAAACACTAGGGACTGACATCAGACTAAACTATGACTTAGTTTGCGATGAAGACCCAGCTAATCAGGACAATAACCAGCCCCATTCAATATATGCGAGGTCATTCCCACCCTGCGCCGATAGTATAAACACCAACATGGAGTCTCTGAGGATATATCTTGGAGCTTCTCTAATAGCGGAAAACGGCCAGGGAAGCCATTCAGCATTGGTTTCCAGCCATAGTAAAAAACTTGAAGTTCTGGCAGCTGCCAACCCCACTTCTTATAACCGATCCGTAAAAGACGACACCGCTTATCCTTCAGGTACGAATCAAGCGCTGTTCACATACCAAACGGGCAATAGCATTCCTCTGGTAGCCAGACAAGAAATCAACAAAGGAAAAATTGTGGTTTCAGGAAGATATGCTTTCTCTAACGTCGAGATAGGCAATGATGCATCCAACGCCGCATTTTTTATGAGCATGGTTGACTATTTGGCAGGGATCAACCGCAGTCTGGCCGCTGGTGAAATCGAATCCGGCATAATTTCTGGCAAGATAGTGGAAGGTGACATGGTCTATGTACGTGGAATAGTTACTAATGTGTTGAGTGATGACAACAGTATGTTCAAGCTGGACATAGGAAAGGAAATTCTGGTCAGCGGGGGTAGCTCTGGTGCCCAACCGCCATTAAGAGCTGGCACGGAACTGATGGTAGCCGGAAAAATAAGACCGACTGGAAATGCCTTCGAGATTGTATTTGAAGATTTTGATTTTCAGGTGCTATATATAGGCAAGTCAAAGTAGAACTCCAAAAAATAAATATATAGCAATTCCATGTGAGATGGCACATTTCACGTGGAATTGCTGTATAATCTGAATTTGGCAAGATCGCATCTTGGTATCAATGGAGTTTTGTGTGAAATTTATTAAAAATATGAAATTAAAACGCAAATTAAAAATGATGGACTGGCTCAACATTGTTATTATTCTGATTTTAATAGGGTTTTTCTTGTGGGTAGGTATGAGCTACATAGAAAAATTTGGAAAAGCAAATAGCAACGATATGCTTTCCTTCTCGGAAAATTTACGACAATACATTATATCTTATGGCAATATTGGCCTTTTGATAACTATACTCATGCATTCACTGCATGTGATTATATCTTTCATTCCATCTGTCATCGTTCAATTTACCGGCGGTTTAATTTACGGAATGGGTTGGGGAATGCTCTCAGGATTTATTGGTATTCCAATAGGGACAGCCATATCATTTTATATATCAAGATTTTTAGGCAGACGAGTCATTAAGTTGTTTGTAAGTGATAAAACTATTGATAAAATGGACAATTTAATATCAAACGATATGTCCGCAATTGTGCTTTTGATTTTGTTTATACTTCCCACACCAAAAGATTTTTTTGCTTATTTCGTTGGCCTCACAAACATGAAAGCATTAAATTTTTTTCTCATCTCAATAATAGGGCGACTGCCAGGAATGCTTGTAGCCACATATTTAGGAGCGCATGTTTTTAACAGAAATTATATGTTAATTGTCAGCATTGCAATCGTTTGCAGTATATTGTCTTTTCTTTTATTTATCTTCAAAAATAGAATATTTTATTTTCTTTTAAGCATGAATAAAATCAAATTAAAAAAACTAAAATAATTTGCGAAACAATCTAAACGACATCTCCATGCTGCATACCTCTCCAAATACATTTGGCCGTTCATTGCGGGTAATCACTTTTGGTGAAAGCCACGGTACCGCTGTCGGTTTGGTAATTGATGGCGTTAAACCGGGCTTGCCTTTTGATTTGACCGCTATCCAACAGGAACTTGATTTGCGCCGCCCTGGACAGAGCGATCTGGTCACGTCCAGGTCTGAAAAGGATTTGATTCAAGTCCTTTCCGGTGTTTTTGAGGAACACACCACAGGGCACCCAATAGCTATGGTTGTTTTCAACGAAAATCATCAAATCGGCGATTATGAAGCGATTAAACATATTTTTCGTCCAGGACATGCCGATTTTACCTATGACAAAAAATACGGTTTCAGGGATTACAGAGGTGGTGGTCGGGCCAGCGGACGTGAGACACTGGCCAGAGTGGCCGCAGGTGCCTGGGCGAAACAGCAATTGACTGCTATCGGTGTAGCGTTCAAATCTTTCAACAGAGAAATTGCAGGCATAGCTTGTAAAGTGATTGACTGGGATTTTGTTCAAAAAAATCCCCTGAGAGTTTGCGATCCCGGTGTATTTCATGCTCAGCGCGCCGCCGTGGAGGCCGCGATGGATGCCAAAGATTCTGTCGGCGGCATCTCAGAAATTCACATATGCGGCTTGCCCGTTGGTTTGGGTGATCCGGTTTTTTCTAAACTGGATGCGATGCTTGCATATGCCTGCATGAGCATAGGCGGTGTTAAAGGTGTTGAGTTCGGCGCTGGCTTTGAAGCGGCGCGGATGTGCGGGTCGCAGCACAATGATGCCATTGCAAACGATAGTTTTTGTGCTAATAACGCCGGCGGTATCCTTGGCGGCATATCCAATGGAGACGTCGTGATTTTGCGCCTGGCGGTAAAACCGACGAGTTCAATCGGGAGTCGCCAAAAGACAATTGATTGGAGTGGGCAGGAAGTGGAAATTGAAATACAGGGCCGCCACGACCCATGTATTGCCCCAAGACTTCTTCCGGTTGCGGAAGCAATGTGCGCCTTGGCCATATACGATGCCTGGCTCACACAATCGGAGCTTATGCCCGAAACAGTTTCCGATATCAGCGATTATGACTGGGACTCAATTGAGGAAATTTTGTTAAAAATATGGGATGAAACAAAAAAATGAACAAATTCCCGACATTCAAATTACTAAAGTTTTTGATAAGCGTCGCACTAAATGTGATGTCGGCGCAGTTTGCCTTAGCAGAAGATTGCGCCAATGGTACAGTTTCATCATCAGTCAGGTTCACAGGCAGCGCGTCTGCCCCAAAACACGCGTTTTCATTGTGGTACCGCCAGCCCGGCACACTCAACACACAGTTGAATAAAGCCAATGACACTCTGCCCATTGGCAATGGGCGCTTAGCGGCAATGATTCAGGGCGGCATACTTAAAGAACACTTACAGCTCAACGAGGAATCTCTGTGGAGCGGCGGACCAGGTGGACGGGAGAGGGATTCTGATAACTCAACCGCAGATACCGATTATAATTTTGGTTATAATGACTTAAACCCTGACCACAGCGAAATTTATAATATGCTGAAAAACGGAGCGAAATTCGGCAGATCAGGGACTCAAGGTGTAAATCCGGCGATGCTGGAAGGCAACTACAATGGCTATGGAAAGTACAAAAACTTCGGCTTTCTGAATCTGGATTACATGTTTCCGCCCGGCGAGACGGAGGTGAAAAACTACCGCCGTGAACTTGACATGCAAGATGGGGTCGTGCGTGTGTCCTATCAGACGGAGGGAACTGTTTATACCCGCGAGTATATCGCCAGCTATCCAGATAACGCGATCGCTGTGAGGATCATGGCTAAAGGCGGTAGTAGCAAAGTGAATCTTTGCGTATCTGTTTCGCCCGGGCAGCCGGACGGGAAAGTTAATGGAGTCATTCAAACCCCGTCTGTCACAGCAGGCAACAGCGTTATAACGATATCCGGCGGTCTGAAGGACAACGGTTTGCTGTATGCCGGAATATTTAAAATTGATCAGAGCGGTGGAGCTATCAGGACGGATACGGACAAAAAGACTGTAACTGTGACCAACGCGGATTCCGCAACGATTTACTTCACAGCCGGTACAGATTACAAAAATGAGTATTTGCTGCCAAAAGATAGTGTACAGTTTGAGAAACTGACTTACCGCACAGGGGAATCACTGGCTCAAGTAGTACGCCGCGTGGCATCCGTGCTGACGCCGACTATGACTGACAGCCGCTACAACGCTTTCAGCAGCAGACACCAGGCTGATTACAAGAGTCTATTTGAACGAGTGGGGTTAAACTTAGGAGGCGTAAATAGTGTGCCGACTGATGAAACCCTAGCGGCTTACAAGTCGGCACCGGCTACCAGGGGGCCGCAGTTTCAAATGCTGGAGGCTCTGCTTTATCAATATGGGAGATATTTATTAATAGCCTCAAGCCGTAAGGGTTCACTGCCCGCTAATCTTCAAGGCAAGTGGAATCCAGAGAATACACCACCGTGGTCTGCTGACTACCACACAAACATCAACCTGCAAATGAATTACTGGCCGACTGGCGGAGCGAATCTGCTGGATACAATGGAGCCATTGCAAAAGTTTGTTGAGTCGCTGATGGTAACGGGGCGCTTTACCGCGCAGAAATACAGCTACGTTTCTACAACACCGGCTGATGCGTGGAAAAAAGCAGGCAGTGGATGGACAACGCATATTTCGGGCGGCATTTATGGTTTTACAGCACCTGGCCAGATATGGTACTGGGCCTGGTCACCGGCAGCCAATGCGTTTTTGTGTCAGAACTTGTATCAGTATTTGCAGTACGGCGGCAATCAAACAACATTCAGGG
>JAIRRD010000211.1 GCA_031256155.1 Holophagales bacterium | reverse complement strand
ATTCCGGCTCCCTCAGGTGAACTCTGGGTTTCATTTCTGTCAAATCGCATAAGTTTGAACGCAATCATTCAGTTGCTTGAAAAGGATAACCAGATCAAGATTATTTCAGAGCCCAAACTGCTTGCTTTTAACAACAGTACCAGTTTTATTGATGACGGAGCTAAAATCCCCTACCAGAGTATGCAGGGCGGCATTGTGAATGGCGCAATATCTGTTGATTTTACGGACGCAAAACTGAAACTTGCAGTGACACCTCAAATTACAAATGATGGTAAAATTATACTGGATGTTGAAATATCGAAAGATCAGCCTGATTTTGCCAACCAAGTTAATGGTACACCTACAATCATAAGCAAGACACTTAAAACTAAAGTCAGGGTTGAGGATGGCGGAACAGCGGTTTTAGGCGGTGTTTACACGAGTTCATCCGAGGGCGGAACCACGGGTGTTCCTTTGATCTCCAAATTACCGTTAATCGGAGGACTGTTCAGAAGTAAAATCCACAATGAGAAAGTGACTGAAATGTTGGTGATGATCAGTCCTAAGATACTTTAAAATATAGGAGGCCAAGACATGAATAAACTGGTTTCTTGCCTTTTAATATTTTTTAGTCCATTTTTTCTATCAGCCCAGACTGATTATGAGACCAGCATTGCGAGGCAAAAAGGCAACAAGGTCGTGCTGCTTGGAGAATGGAAGCCAATCGACAGAGCCAAGTGGAAGCAGGTGCTGGGCTCCGACGAAATCGCTGACCACGACTTTGGAGTGATTGAAAGTGCGCGGCTATCCCCCGTTTGGGCAAATAGCTCCCAAAACCCAAAGACATACACGGATGCCTTTGAACGCTGGTTCAGACAGAAATATGGCATCGGCGGCGCGAGGTGAGCGGCGCTGGACATGAGGAACAAGCTGATAGTTGCTGGCCAGCAACTGCTAACTCCCAAAGAACTCGAACAAATGCTTGATCAAAGGGGAATTAAAAGTCCCCTAAGGCAGGTTCGGGACTTTTTGCGCGAAAACCCTGACCACATAGACACCAAGTCAGACCTCTTGAATGAAGTCCGTCGCCGCGCCCTGCACGTCATGCAGCCCAATCCAACAGAAGATTTGAATACTGAGACTTGAGGAATTGGGGCATCTTGGCCACCGAAACAGACAGGGTATTCGGCGGTTTATGGATGGGCATTGACCTTGACTTTTTCAGCCCGCTTAACGAAACCCCAGAGCGATACAGCAAATTGATGAAAAATGTCTTCAACAAGCATATTCGCAGTGTTGAAGCTGCCATCAGACTGTCGCCGCAAAACGCTGGACTTTGGAATATTTGGGCATGGATGGCCAGCAGCCTTCAGGAGGATTATCAATGGGGAACCTTTGTAGACTCCGTTGAGCCATTTGATTTCCCCACACCGCTGTTAATGACATGTCCGCCAGCACCCGTTAGCGTCTGGATTGTCAGGGAAGCCAAGGCAAAAAAGGACTGGGATACAGTAATCCGATTAGCGAAAAACGCAAGGGAGTTCAGATACCATCCCGGTGAGGACGATCTTGTGGTGGAATGGATACCGGGTCATGGAAACACAAGCCCAGGTAGCGGAGCAAGCCAAATAATAGAAGGCTTTCCTGGCAAATCGGCTTATGCGCCCCATCTTGAAGCGCTGCTGGCAACTGGCAGGATTGATGAGGCAAATGGCGTCTATGATGAAATGATAAGAGTGGAGGGCAAGAACTCAACCAACACCCTCATAGCAGCCGATGTAGCAGAGCAACTCGGGATGCAGGAAATAGCAGCCAACTGGAAAACGGGTTGTAATTTTGAAACACATTTACCTTAACACGAAAGCGACTCTAGCGATTTTCCAAATTATAGCGAATTGGTATATTCAGAGTCATGGGTTCGGGCAGTGGCATCGGTGTCCATTTTTTCTGCACTCGTTGTAGCGCTTCCAGCGTGGCTCGTTCCAACATGGGTTCTGGTTCGTTTCCCTTGGCGCTTGTGCTGACAATCCTGCCCTGGCTATCCACCCGCACCAACGCCATGACCTGCCCCTCAATTCCCAAACGGTGCGCTGCTGCAGGATAACGTTTTTCCCGCTCCAGGCTGGCTACAAGCACTGAAATTACAGCCTGTTTAGCCTCTTCAAGCTTTTTCGCTCTAACCTCCATTTCCTGCTCATTGTGCTGTACAGCCACTGGGAAACTAGATGCTCTCTCAGTGAGAGCCTCCACAACTCGGGCTGGTTTTAATTGCTCTTCTTTCGGATTGCTTGCATTGCTTTCCTCTGCAAGCACCGGCGTTTTTTGATCCAGTGTCACTGCGTCCGGCATTGTTATTTCCTGAACAGACGGCTTTATATCAGGCATCTCAGGCACAATCGGCGATTGTAAGTAAGCAACAGATGCCTCAGCCAGTCTGATGCGCAAGGGTTCCTCAGGCGGCAATGGCTTCGTTATTGACCGCGGCACAGCAAAGACACAAATGAGGATAATCCATAAGTGCAGTATAGCCGTCCCGGCAACTCCAAACGCCTTACTTGCTTGAGGCAGATTGCCCATGCTCTTTTCTCTCCGAGGTGCCTGTGTTTATAAGAAAATTAGATCGCCCCTGGCTCTTTGCCGTATCCAAAATTTGTACAAATAGGCCAAAGTGCGATTCTTTGTCAACATTAAAAACAATGGTGGCGTCTATTGGCAGCTTCTCCATCCGTGCGGCAATTTCTTCAGGTGCTGTAGCATCGCCTTCAAAAAAGACACGACCGTCCTCCGTAATGGTTATAGTGAGTTTTTCCTGTATCAACTCCTTGACGCTGGCGCTATCGGCCTTGGCAAGTAGAACCTCAAGCATCGGTTTGGAAAAGGTGGTAGTCAGAATGAAAAAGAGAAGCAAAATGAAAACCGTGTCTATGAGCGGTGTCAAGTCCAACGAAGCGTCCAGGTCGTCTTCAAATGATTGCTGATACATAACCGATAGTCCTTGTAAATCAGGCTTCCATCAATTCACTGAGGCTCAGGCCAGCGTGGATACGTTTGATAGCTTCGCCAAACAGCGGCGCTGTTGTCAAAACCCTTAAATTTTTTATGGATGACAGTTTAGGTTCAGCTATGGGGATGGTGTCTGTAACAACCAATTCGTCCAAATCGGCTTTATTCAGAACTTCCGCCGCATTGCCAGAGAGGACTCCGTGTGTCACGCCAACACAAACCTCTTTCGCCCCAAAGTCGCGCAGTATGCGGGCAGCTTCGCGGATTGAGCCACCCGTGGCGATTTCGTCATCGTAGATTATCACATCTTTTCCATTGACATCGCCAATCAAGGCAACGCTCTGCGGGCTTTCAGTATCGTCTGTCCTGCGTTTGTCAATGATGGCCATTGGAGTTCCGATACGTTTTGCGAAATGTCCCGCAAATTTTGCAGAACCAGCATCAGTGGCCACTACAATGGTATTTGACAAATTCTTTTGCCTGAAATAGTTAATCAAAATGGGGTGCGCCATTAATTGATCCGCCGGGTTCCTAAAAAAACCAAGTATTTGCGGGGCATGAAGCGTCATTGTCAAAACGCGGTCGGCACCAGCGGTCTGCAAGAGATCAGCCACCAGACGGGCCGTTATGGAAATGCGGGATTCATCTTTCTTATCGGAACGGGCATATGGGAAATAGGGCAGAACAGCCGTAATCCTGGACGCACTGGAGTATTTCAGCGCATCCAGCATAATAAGCATTTCCACCAGATTATCGCTTACAGGCGGGCATGATGTCTGAACAACAAATACATCGGCTCCACGGACGTTTTCTTCGATTTTTACTTTAATATTCTCATTGGAAAAGCGGTTGATTCTGGCCTTTCCAAGCGGCATACCAATGTGAGACGCGATGCCAGCGGCAAGCCCGCTATGACTGGAACCTGAAAATACTTTCAAATCACCTTGCATGGTTTCCTCAAAAACATAAGCAATTTTCTCTTGTAATACCTGTTTAACAGCGGACAAAACCCTGCAAACATCAAACGACCATGATTTACGGGGAATCATGGCTTACAGTCAGTTCAACTTTGAAAAGTTGAACCGTCATGTATATTTTACACCCGTCCGCCTTTGACGCGCTGAACTTTTGCGCCGATAGTCTGAAGTTTGCGTTCAATGCTGGCATAGCCCCTATCCAGATGGTAAATGCGGTCTATAGTAGTGACCCCTTTTGCCACCAACCCCGCTATTACAAGTGCGGCACTGGCACGAAGGTCTGTGGCCATGACCGTACAGCC
>JAIRRD010000205.1 GCA_031256155.1 Holophagales bacterium | reverse complement strand
GGAGCATCAGCCATGACCGAAATCCTGATGGAAACCAAAGCTCTTCCCGAACCCCTTTTTTCCATGTTTCAAGCCGACACAATCCGTGTATACAAAGAAAACGATGAAATACGCTTGATTCCAGTTAAAACAAAAGACTTTACATGCCCTTTTCTTGGAAAATCGGAGAACCCCATAATATCGGTTGACGACTTCTTAGGTTTTGCAAGTGGCTCATTTATTCATGAAACTCAAGTGGAATTTTCTGAGTCTTTCAACCACTGATTGAATTTTGTCTGTCGGCGGCAAAATTGTGGTGCGGAAGTGGGCTGTACCGGGAACCTGACCAAAACCGGCACCCGGAACAACACAAATGCCTTCTTCTTCAAGGAGTGCCATGCAATATATATCATCTGTACAACCTGATGGCAGTACTACTTTGGGGAACGCGTACATTGCGCCAGCTACGGTTTTACATTCTATTCCGGGTATTTCATTCAGGGACTCGGCCAAAATGACAGCCCGCTTTTTGAGTTCATTCAAAATGCCATCGCGCTCCGCTATATATTGAGCATGGCTTGGAGCGCCCGGTTTTGGGGGATTTACCATGCAATATACGGCAACCTGACCGGTAAGATTTGAGCAGAGTGAAATTGACTGCAACTTTGTTATCTGCTCAACTACTTCGTTTGGAACGTTACGGATTTCCATATATCCGCCCCTTTGGCCGCACTCGCCCAAAAACCCTTTTGAGCAGCTATGGAAACTGAAGAGGCTGACATCTCTCTCGCGCTTCTCTGCCATGACCTTTGCAAAAGAAATAAAACTGCTTCCCTGGGCATAGATGTTTTCCTGATAGACCTCATCGGCCAGGATTGATAGGTTATGTTCTCTGGCAAAATCAATAATCATGGAAATGTTGCTGGCATCCAGTACGGAACCGGTTGGATTGCCGGGGTTGAGGACGCAGATGGCTTTTATGTTGACTCCAAATTTTTTTGCTTCAAATAAGCTGACTTCAAGCATGTCCTTACTGAGCTTCCAATCGTTGTTCTCATCAAGGTAGTAGTCAATCTGCTTGCCTTCGTAAAGAGTCAGGGTGGCGCTGTAGAGCGGGTACTGGGGAATTGGAATCATTACTCCATCGTTGGGTCCGCTTATAAGAATACGCAAAGCGGTCTGAACTCCTTTGGAGGCACCATCAGTCAGATAAATTGCGTCAGGGTCAGTAGGGATGGCGTCTCTCTCATGGATAAATTCGGCCACAGCTTCACGGATAACTTTAACCCCTTTACTCTCAGAATAAGCGCCAACTCCGTGTTTGGTGCCATCCAGCAGTTTTTTAGCTGCTTCGATTACATCAGGCGGAAATTGTTCCGGACATTTGTCAATCAAGTCTGGATATTGGCAAATGGAGAGGACTTGCCTGATAAAAGTCAGGGGCTTTTGTTTGAGTGCCTGCGGGTTTCCTATATTGCAGTAAATAATTTCCCTGCCCTGGCGTTCTAATTCCTGAGCGCGGGTAACTATGGGGCCGCGAACGGCGTATTCGGCCTCCAAAACAGACTTGGCAAGGTCCTTTAGCTGAATTGTCATGTTTGACTCCGATAGAATTTTTGTTTGACATGCTCGCCTGCAAACATTTTGCGGCAAGAAATACTTTGGCACTGGATAATATTATATAGTCGTTTTATTTGTGGAGCATAATAATACTCCACTTGCTTGCAGGTGGGCTTTGCCTGCCGTTAAGCGAACAATACAAGTAAAAATGGCTATAAAAAGGAATTGTCATGCCGCACATTGAACAGCAAACCACAGATAAAGATACAGCGTTTTTAAAACGCGCTTTGGAATTGGCTGAAATCGGTATCGTCCGTGCCGATGGCGGCCCATTTGGGGCACTCATTGTTAAAAATGACCAAATAATCTCAGAAGGCTGGAATACAGTTATTGCTGACAATGACCCAACGGCGCATGCGGAAATGAACGCAATCCGTCTGGCCTGCGAAAAACTAAAGCATTTTCATCTGACAGGATGCACTATCTATGCTTCCTCTGAGCCGTGTCCTATGTGTCTGTCCGCTGCCTACTGGGCGCGTGCTGACAGGATAATATTTGCCAACCCCCGTTTTAAAGCCGCCTCCATAGGTTTCTCAGACGAGGAACTTTATCTGGAACTTGCCTTGCCTATTCCGCAGCGCAAAATCCACATGCGGCAGATAGCTGTGGACAGCGCAAATGATGTCATGGAGAAATGGACGCGAAGTAAAGGTAAGGTGGAGTATTGATTTTATGTGGTACGTTTTGATGGTTTGACTGTATCCACGCCTCAGTTTTTGCCGTCCGTGCCATTGCCGCGGAGGCAAATCGGCAAATCGCCTTTCTCTCGATGCTTGGTGACACAGGTACAGCATTTGCCATAGTTAGGACAGGTCTTTGTAGGGCATGGACATTCTTTTACGTTGGGGCAATTCATTTCAGCCGCCTTTCTTTTATAATTTATCCTACTATGCACACAGTCGGCTGAAAGCCAATGGAAGCCATGTTCTCATATTTCGACAAGTCCCAGACCACGAGCCGGTTGTTGTATTTTTCCCAAAAGTCCGGCTTCTTTTCTACAGAAATTGCCGGAATGTGCAACATCAGGGATTCTGGAAGATTCAAAATTTCTTCCTTAGTAAGCGCGTCAGCTTCATCAATTTCCCATATAAAACCGCATTTTGCTTGAGGGCAGGCTGCCCACAGTTGGAGTATTTCGCTGTGTTCAGCGCTGGAAAAGATAACGCGCCCCAGAGAATCCGATGCTTCTACTGCGGATAAGGCGTTTTTCCAGCCTGGTTCGCCTTTTAGTTCAATGTTGATGAGCTTTGCGGGAAGCTCCAGCAAGTCGAGAAGCTTTGGAATTGATTCGCCATTTTTCAATTTCGGCAATTCGCTGAACTTCATCTTTCGTAAAAGGCCTTGAGATGAAGTTATATGGCCCAAGTCGCTGTCCTTGATTACAACACACACTGCGTCCGCCGTTGGCTGAACACATAGAGCAAAGCCATCAAAACCTTCTTTTGTCGCAGCGCTGAACGCCTGCAATGAATTTCCAGGATGTCCGCTAAGTAAACTATGATGCGCCAATACAAACATCAAGAGAGCCTCATTGTGATATGTAACAGATTTAACCTCTATGAACTTTTGCCATCGTATGACTGGCCTGATCGCGGCACTTGACGATGATTTCGTCAATGTTCACATGATCGGGTAATTTGAGACACCACCTGATGCACTCCGCTACATCGGCTCCTGTCAGTGGGTTGATGTCCTGATAGAGGGCTTTGGCTTTAGTCTCGTCTTTATAGCGCACTAGCGCAAATTCTGTCTCCGCCATTCCGGGGTCAACAGAAGTTACACGGATTGGCTCGCCGCAAAGTTCCAGTCTGAGTGCGTGGGCCAGAGCTTTCACACCATGCTTACTAGCGCTGTAAACTCCACCGCCTTCATAGACTTGATGACCAGCGGTACTGCCCACAAAGAAAACGTGTCCCCAACCGGCACTTCTGATATGCGGCATGACTGCTCTGATTGTTTTGACAACTCCTTCCACGTTTGTCCGCAACATGGCTTCCATGTCTTCGTCGGGAACTTCCCAGACTTTGTGAAGACCGGAAGCCAATCCGGCATTGGCAACTACAACATGAATTGCGCCAAGACGGGCTGCGGCACTATTTACAAAGTTCTGTACGCTTGCTGTGTCTCGTGTGTCAACTTCGCCATCAAAAACATCAATCCCAAATTTTTCTGACAGTTCATGAGCAAGATTTTTTAGGCGCTTCACACGCCTCGCCCCTAAGGCCAAATGACAGCCATTTGCGGCAAGTAACCGGGCCGTGGCTTCGCCAAATCCAGAGCTGGCACCGGTAATTAGGACAATGGGTGAGTCGGGTCGCATTTAGGCCTCCACTTCTATAGAATAAAAAAAGATAAAAAAAATGTGGAAATTTTGTAATTATTCTGTTGAGCTTAATATACCCCTTTCTTGAAAGGGACTTTTTGCACGATGGGCACCTGCCTGGGGGTTGGTCATTGTTGTATACTACCAGGATGGAAAAGGACATTTTATGGCGCAAGGCATAGTTAAGTGGTTCAATGCTGAAAAGGGGTACGGATTCATAACGCCTGACGATGGGGGGTCAGATCTGTTTGTCCACTTTTCAGCCATCCAGTCTAAGGGTTACAAGCGCTTGGACGAAAATCAGCGAGTTTCATTTGAAGTAGCGGAAGGACCAAAAGGACCGCAAGCTACCAATGTAGCCAAACTCTAGGCCACTGCCCAAATCAATTGACAAGCCGGACTTTTTGCCGGCTTGTTTGCTTTAATTTTTGAAACAAATATCAATACACGCGCACACTCTTTTAAAGACCGCTATTCTATAACTGCAGGAGATGGTCTTGTTCAAGCGTTTGAATGCAATTCGGTGTAACGGTGACCCCCGTAACAAGTCCAGAGGCTATACACTATCTGTCTTGCTGGTAATGATAGTGGCTCTTGGTGTGTTTATGCAAAGAGCGCACTTATGGGCACCAACCCAAATCAATAGAGAAAGAGATGCTGAACTGATATACAGGGGTGAACACCTTGCCCGAGGTATAGCCATCTTTAGGCAAAAAATGGGGCGTTATCCCATTTCTATGGCCGAAGTGGACGCGTTGAAACCGAAAGTCATCAGGCAAATCTACAAAGACCCCATGACTGAAAAGGGTGCATGGATATTTATTTATAATGTCCCAACTACGCTTTCCGGCAATAACGAAGGCTTACCAATAGTCGGCTTGCGCAGCTCAAGCAATCGAGACAGCATTAAACTCTATCGAAACAAGAGTCTGTATAGTGAATGGGAATTTTCGGCACTGGATCCACTGATAACCGGAATTCCACCAGACCAGATGTCCCAGGGCAACTCTCAGATTCCAACTGTACCGCAACAAGGCGGCCAGAACTCATCCGGTCAGTCATCAGACAATAATAAGAATGAAAACGAATCAGGAAATAAATGACATGAAATTTAATGTTTTCCGAAATACCATTGCCATACTTTTACTCTTAACAACCAGCCCCGCCATAACAGACCAGCCAGCTTGGGTTACTCATCTTCAAGCCAGAGGAGTTCAAATTTCTGCGGGTTTATGGGATTTATCCACAGGCAAACTGATTGAAAGTTTTCAGCCGGAATTAGCCTTGATACCGGCATCAACAACCAAGGTAGTTTCTTCCTACGCAATCCTCAGAACCTTGAAGCCTGATTTTCGTTTGGAAACGATCGTTTTGGGAAACCTGGAAAAGGGCATTGTTAAGGGCGATTTGGTTATAAAGGGTGGCGGAGACCCGTTTTTCGTTAACGAACATATATGGATGCTGGCGCAAGAACTCAAAACTTGCGGCGTTTCCGTTGTGACAGGCAATTTGAGGCTTGACCAGAGCGCTTTTGATTCTCAACGCTATGGCACCGGATGGGAAAATACCAGTAGCAACACAACACCGCCAATATTGCCTCTGTCGGTCAACTTTAACCGTGAGAGCAATGGTTCCATAACTAAAAATCCAGAAAAACTTGCGCTGAACACCATAACCAGAATTTTTCGGGAATCGGGTATCTCTTTTGAGGGACAGCCCGATAGCAATGGTGAAAAAATAACAATCGTTTCCTACAAATCCCGTCCACTCCGAGACTTGGTAGCATCGGTGAATAAGCTATCTAACAATTTCATAACTGAGGCGTTAGTAAAATATTTTGGTGATGGTTCTTGGGCAAAGGGTGTTCGCAGAATACAAGATTTCTATAAAACGCATCTTGGTTTAGACCCAAGTGAAATACAGATTACGGATGGAAGTGGTCTCAGCAAACTAAACCGCCTTTCCGCACGTACTCTTTCCACAATACTCAGGGCTGGCTGGCACGACTTTGAAATAGGACCGGAATTCATATCAAGCCTCAAATACATTGGCGGCGAACCATATGAAATAAATATAAAAGACCCAAATCTTACGCGCCGAGTAAGATGCAAAACAGGTCATCTGAATGATGTTGACAGCATGTGTGGTTTCATTCACATGCCCGACGGCAAGCTTCGAGTTTTCGCCATTATTCTTAACGGGCCATGTACCAGGGAAGATGTGGAATATGTTCTTAAGCTGTGGGCCAACTAAATTGCTCGCTTATACTCGTTTTACTTGTAGAGCATAACAATGCTCTACAAGTAAAACGCGCGGATGCGCTAGACTGCGTCGTAATGGAGCGAGCCGCCATAGGTGGGAAGCGGAATGGAAGGCGTAGGCGGTGCTTGTTGCCTATCTGTACCGTTTGTCAAGGGCGTTGACTATAGCGGTTTAACTTATTGTAGTCAAACCGCTATGCCGGGATTCGCCTGCGAATCACGGCCGCTCATAGTCCATAGGCGAGCTTGGCTCGCCGTAAATGGACTATGAAAGCGAAAAT
>JAIRRD010000178.1 GCA_031256155.1 Holophagales bacterium | reverse complement strand
ATCGCAAGAACGTCTGTCATCCATGCGGCCTTTTGTAACCACATTGCATGAAGTTGTCGGACAAGTCACGGCTAGTTTTGGGCCTGACGCAAAAATCGCAGATTACCCCTTCGCACGGGCCTTTTTCTCACCCGGGGAAGAAAAAAATATCCATCTGGTAGCTGTTGCCGGCGATAAAGGCTTGTGTGGCGGATTCAATACAAATTTGTTAAAAGCCGCTGAATCGTTCCTAAAAAAACACTCTGGCAAAGTAGTCAAATTTGACGTCCTTGGCAAGCGCACTGCGGAGTGGGCGAAAAAATCAGGCATTCGGACTTCATTTGAAGCCACATCGCTTACGCTCAATGATTTTATGAAGATTGCGCGAGATATAGCAGAAAGGGCAATACAAGAATACGCGAAAAATGAAATTGACGCGCTTTATTTGATTTACAACCATTTCAACTCCGCTGTTTCCCAGACACCGAAGGTAGTCAGGGTTTTCCCGCCGGATGAAAAGTCCAAAGCAACCGGCGTTGAACACCTTTTGGAACCAGACCCAGAAACAGTGTTACGCACTCTGTTGCCTTATTATGTGGAAACAGAGATATACCGAGCTATGCTGGAGAGTTCCACGAGCGAACATGCAGCCCGCATGGCCGCAATGGATAAAGCCACCAGCAATGCCAGTGAAATGATTGACAATTTGACTTTGCACATGAACAAAGTCAGACAGGCCGCGATTACCAACCAGATCATAGAAGTTGTGTCTGGCGCCGCCGTTTCCTAGAGCTTATTTGTTTTAAGAGGTCTCAAATGTCCGAAGAAAAGAACCAAGGCCACGTAATAGCAATCGTAGGACCGGCAGTTGATGTGGAATTTGACAACAACCACCTGCCTGACATATACAATGCGCTTTTGACAGATGTGGTTAGCGCATCGAATGACGTTGTACGCGTCACACTTGAAGTGCAGCAGCATTTAGGTGAAGGGCGTGTACGTTGCGTTTCCATGCAACCAACAGATGGCATGGTGCGCGGCCAGACAGTTATAGACTCCAACGGCCCCATTAAGGTTCCGGTAGGACCGGCTACTTTGGGGCGAATCATGAACGTGGTGGGCTATCCCGTGGATGAACGCGGCCCCATCATCACAGACAAATTTTTGCCAATTCACCGCGAAGCTCCTGCCTACGAAGACCTTTTAACTGGCAAGGAAGTGTTGGAAACAGGCATCAAAGTCATTGACCTGCTTCAACCCTTTATGAAGGGCGGAAAAATCGGACTGTTCGGCGGCGCTGGCGTTGGCAAGACAGTCCTTATTATGGAACTCATTGATAACATCGCTAAAGCGCGTGGAGGCTTCTCTGTTTTCGCGGGCGTTGGTGAGCGCACGCGCGAAGGAAACGACCTTTGGCACGAAATGATGGATTCCGGTGTCATTGATAAAGAAAACCTCTCTGAATCAAAAGTTGCCCTCATTTACGGACAGATGACCGAACCTCCCGGTGCCCGCGCCCGCGTTGGTCTTACCGGCTTGACAGTTTCTGAATACTTCCGTGATGAAGAAGGCCGTGACGTGCTTTTGTTCATTGACAACATTTTCCGCTTCACACAAGCGGGTTCAGAAGTTTCGGCATTGCTTGGACGTATGCCCTCTGCGGTCGGCTATCAGCCAACCCTTGCCACTGAAATGGGCGAACTTCAGGAACGCATCACATCCACAAAAAAAGGTTCCATCACCTCAATCCAGGCTGTTTATGTTCCGGCGGACGACTACACAGACCCTGCGCCAGCTACAACTTTTGCTCATTTGGACGCTACAACCAATCTGAGCCGCGAACTCACCGCTCTGGGAATCTATCCTGCTGTTGACCCGCTCACATCAACCAGCCGTTTGATGGACCCGCGCGTTTTGGGCGAAAACCACTACAACACGGCCATCAAAGTAAAAGCAATTTTACAGAAGTACAAAGAGCTTCAGGACATCATCGCCATTTTGGGCATGGAAGAGCTTTCTGACGATGACAAAAAGACAGTTATGCGCGCCCGCAAGATACAGCGCTTCCTCTCACAGCCGTTTAACGTGGCTGAGAGTTTCTCCGGTATGCCCGGCGTATATGTCAATTTGGAAGATACCATTCGCGGGTTTGCTGAGATCTGCGATGGCAAGTGGGATCACTTGCCGGAACAAGCTTTCTTCATGGTCGGGACTATAGAGTCAGCAGTAGAAAAAGCCAAGACACTGGGCGTAGAAGCCTAAGGAGACAGCATGAGCGGCTACCTTCGACTTGAAGTAATGACAATGGAAGGCAAAGTCTTTTCTTCCAGCGTTCAGGAACTTCAGTTCCCCTCCGCCCATCAGGGATACTATGGCATACTGCCCGACCACACACCGGTTCTGACACCGCTGGGAGATGGTCATATCACTTGTCTGCTAAACGGCAAAAAAACCACCTTCGCCATTTCCGGCGGCTTTGCTGAAATCGGCCCAAATAACACAACTATACTGGCTCGGGAATGTAAAACGATAGATGTTTGATTTATAGTGATTCCATATTGAAATGGCGTTCCGTCATTTCAATATGGAATCACTATTTTGGAGCCAACTACAGGATTTGAACCTGCGACCTGCTGATTACGAATCAGCCGCTCTACCAGCTGAGCTAAGTTGGCCAATTCTTTGAGTATGGCATTGTTGGCAGTTGCGTTCAATAGGCAATGGACATAGCTTGGTATATTAGCAGTTCAAGTACAATGCGTTGAACCGCTATAATGGGGACAGCTGACCACCGCCCAAGGGAGAGACCATGAAG
>JAIRRD010000083.1 GCA_031256155.1 Holophagales bacterium | reverse complement strand
AGATGGGAAACCTCTATAACAAGCATCTCCCGAGCGTTCCGCTAGATATAAATTCCCTCAGCGTTATATATGTTAAATCCCCCGGCTTGGATATTTCATATCGCAGTTTATTGACAGCGACAAACGTCAAATTCAGATCCGGTCTGACCTCACGGGCGCGTCGCAGGCATGTCGCGTCATCTCTTGTGTCACCCACAAAATATATGCGGTTTGCACGATACCTATCCGCCAAATGTATCAAGCCGCCCGGCTCAGGCTTGCGGAATTCAGGACACGAATCACATATAGCTGGTATTTCAAAACCCAGTATCTCAAAGGCCAGCGGCAATTCATCTGGCGGCCTGCCCGTCAGTATCGCCACGTCCCAATCCACAATAGCCTCCAATTCAGGAAGGGTTATCAGAGGGCGTTCCAGATGTTTGAGGTCTTGATAATAAAACTGCATCCGTTCCTTACAGCGCGGTTCCAACTCATCCATGCATTTTTCCAGATGAGGAAAACCGGTATTTATCCCTTCACCCAAGCGATCAATTTCGCCTGCCTCAAACAGCGCTACAGCCGCTGCCATTAAGCGGAAGTCATTATTAAAGCCAGGTATCCGCTTGAGCTCCCAATACAATTCTTTGGACCAAGCCAGTTCAGGCAACATCTCTTTGAGCGCCATAGCAACGCACATCTCAAAACTGCCAGCCGGGTCAATCATAACGCCGTCAACATCTAAAACTAAGAGATGACCCTTATTTTTTACCATCAAAGCCGTAATACCTCACAGATGAGGCCATCAACCATTTTGATGGCATCTGAACTAGACTTCGCCACTTATAAATTGCTTGACCAAGCTTCTGACCAACCCGGTTTCAAAGGGTTTGTCGCAAATAGCGGAGACACCTGCATCCATCACTGCGGCGAGCCTCCCTTGATCTTGTTCACTTGATACCATGAGGATTGGCACTGAAGTCTGAATGCTCTTCTCCCTGATGTAATCAACCAAGCCAAGACCATCAACAACGGGCATGTTGTAATCGGTCACAACCAAATCATACAGGACTTTGTCAATGAGGGGAATTGCATCCTTGCCATCGGCGGCTTCGTCAAAATTCTCGAACCCGATACCCTCCAACACCCGCCTGATATGCTTCCTTGATACCTTGCTGTCATCAACGACAAGCACTCTTTTGTCGTTAAGCTGGAGGCTGGCCGTATCCTCCCTCTGTTCATCCGCATTCAAAAAATCCAATGTATTCCTGATAGCACGCAATAGCTGAGCCTTTGTGAAAGGCTTGGGCAGGATTGCGATTGTACCGGCCTGGCGCATATCTTCCAGGTTGCGGGGGTTGGTCTCACTGGATATAAGCACAAAGGGTGTGCTGTTGTAGGCTGCGTTGTTTCGGATGGAGTAGAGCAAATCTGTTCCAGTCATGTCTGGCAGGTACAGTGCGCTCATCACCATGTCGGGGGCTATGGCCCCTCCCAGAGCCTCAATGGCCTCTTTGCCATAGTTGACTTTGGTAATTTGGGTAATGCCTATTTCAGACAAATCGTTGGCGATAATGTTCGCCTGAACGTTGGAGGCCTCTGCGAGGCAGATACTAAGGTTTTTTAGCTCAATCATCTGGCCGACCATTTCAAAAGTGTAGATCTGGTTTCACAGTGCTTCTAATAAGCACTGATTATTTAAATTTTACACAGGTCAAGAGATTTTTGTATTTTTTTTATGGCAGCTCAAACTATCAAGAACAAGCCCTTTCCAGCGCTTCAATCAGTGGGAATATGTCTTCTTTGCGCATGGAACAGAAAGCCAGCCGGATGTGTTTTTGTCCTTGGCTCACGATGCCAACGCTTTCATCTTTGATTAATTTTTGGCGAAGCGCCTCGGCATCTATCCCATCTCTTAATTTCAATAGGCAGAAACAGCCGCCATTGAAGGGCAACACACTCCAGTGACGGGAGGGCTTGGAGAGAGCTTGCTTGAGCGCCAGATAGCGATCTTCCAGAATGAGGCGGACACGCTCCACTTCCGCAGTATGCCTTGGGTCGGCCAGTTCTGTTTCGAGCAGTACCTGACTAATGCTGACTGTGCCGCCGATACCGGCGCGAATGAGGCCCTTGCACTTATCAACCAGAATATCGGAAACCTCCTTTGAAACTCCAAAGTGCAGGAAAGCAACACGACCTCCAAAGAAAGCTATTTCTTTGGTAATTCCGTCGCACTTCAGCGGAACCAGATTTGGGTGTTTTTCTATCAGCTCAAAGAACAGGCTCTTGGTGGCCGCTGTTTTCTCATAGACCAAGCCATGATAGGCATCATCGCAAAACGCGACAACAATGCGATCCCTGGCAGCCTCAATAACGACTTCCGCGATTTTTGACATATCTTCGTGCGTTGGGCTGAAACCTGTGGGATTGGAGGGGAAGTTGAGGATTGTGTGAACCTTGCCTTTAACGGAAGCCAGAGCATGTTTCAGGCCATCGTAGTTGAACCCACCGTCCTCACGATAAAATGGATAAGTAACCATTTTTCCGTTGAGCCTGATGTTGAAAATTTGATCATAGTTGTCCCAGTACAAATCGGGTAGGACGATTGTATCGCCATCAGAAAAGAATAAATCAGCTCCCATGCTGATTGCGTGGCAGATACCGGCTGTCACTTGCCCCAGACCAACTGAGGCCATGCGGGCATCTTCTTCAGTAAGTTTTTTATGCCATGCGGCACGGCTCTGCTCTCTGCCCTGAATTGGCGTGTAAAGGAAGACATCTTTTGTAGGCAGACTCGTCAATTTTTCCGCTATTGGAGCTAAGGGAATAGGATTGCCGGAGCCGTCCGTTATCTGGCCAATAGTGGCGTTGATGCGGCAATCTTTTGCCTGGCCGGACTGAAATGGTATTCCTTTGGGAAAAAAACTACGTTTTCCCAGCGGAGATAGCGCCTCCAGCACTGTAGGTGAAATTGCGGATAAACGAGCGTTTCGGTCTTGGGCTTCCGGGTGAAGTGACATATCTGCTCCTATGGCGTTCAAAGCAGTTTATAGTAGTTTCATCTCAAAATCGCGTTCAGTGATTCTGAGGTGGAATTAATAAAATTTAGACTCGGCCAACTTCTATTCGCCAAACTGCTCTTTGGAACTAATACCTACAAAAAAACTTCGATATTTTGCAACCATCTCCACCACATATGTGGTCATAATACCCACAAAGCACAGTGTTTGGTATTGGCGGTACTTAGAATTTATGGTGCTTTAAAATTTGGCACAACTATTGCTACTTTGAGACAGAGGAAGGTATGTCAAACTACAATTCGGCCAGAACACTAGCTGCGCCCTTTACCATTCATGGATATGGTTTGCATGGTAATAAGCCCTGCTCTGTGACGGTAAAACCGATGGAAAATGGCGGTCTGCGCTTTCTGCACACACCATCCGGCGTGACAATTCCCGCAAAAGTGGATTATGTTGGTGATTTGTCCCTTGCGACAACTTTGGTCAGAGATGGTGCACGTCTTGGAACTGTGGAGC
>JAIRRD010000165.1 GCA_031256155.1 Holophagales bacterium | reverse complement strand
GCCAATCAGCCTGTGATTGACCTGGACACTAAACGAATTGAAATCACGGCTCAAAATCACGGATTTGCCGCTGACGACAGTAGTTTGCCAAATGATGTGGAAGTGACGCATCGCCACCTGTCAGATGGCACTGTAGAAGGGATGAGGCATAAAAAACTGCCGGTATTCAGCCTTCAGCACCATCCCGAGGCCAGCCCCGGTCCGCACGATGCCAGGGGAGCATTTGTGAAATTTACTGAAATGATGTCACGGTGATATATGCCCAGACGCACTGACATATCTTCCGTACTTGTGCTTGGTTCCGGGCCTATTGTCATTGGGCAGGCATGTGAATTTGACTATTCGGGTACACAGGCTCTGAAGGCACTGCGGGAAGATGGTATCCGCACTATTCTGCTCAATTCCAACCCGGCTTCTATAATGACTGATCCTGCAAGGGCGGATGCGACGTACATTGAGCCGTTGACTTTTGACATACTTCAAAAGGTAATAGAACAGGAAAAGCCTGATGCCATTTTGCCCACTGTGGGCGGCCAGACAGCGCTGAATCTGGCTATGACGGCGCATCAATCGGGTCTCTTGAAAGAGCGCGGCGTGTCGCTCATTGGTGCCCAGCCCGAAGCCATTGAACGTGGCGAGGACAGAGAGAAGTTCAAGGCTCTGATGGATGAACTGGGGCTGGAAACGTGCAAAGGCGGGTTTGCCAATTCTATGGAGGAGGCGCGGAGAATTCTCAAACAGACTGGTTTCCCGGCCATTCTAAGACCATCTTTCACTCTTGGCGGCAGCGGCGGCGGCATTGCCTACAATATTGAGGAGTTCGAAACTATTGTCCAGAGGGGACTGGATTTGAGTCCCATCAAGCAGGTTCTGGTGGAAGAATCCATTCTGGGATGGAAAGAATTTGAATTGGAGGTGGTTCGGGATCTGGATGACAATGTAGAGGTCATTTGCTCTATTGAAAATATGGATCCTATGGGGATTCACACGGGCGATTCCATCACAATAGCGCCTGCTCTTACGCTCACCGACCCCGAATACCAAAAAATGCGCAATGCTGCACTCAAAGTGATTCGCGGCGTGGGTGTGGAAACAGGCGGCTCCAATATCCAGTTCGCACTGAACCCTGCCGAGGGGCGCTTGATAGTAGTGGAAATGAACCCCAGAGTCAGCCGCAGTTCCGCTCTTGCTTCCAAAGCAACTGGGTTCCCTATAGCGTGGGTGGCCACTAAACTGGCTCTGGGTTACAGGCTCTGGGAACTGCCAAATGCTATCACGCGCCGCACTAAGGCTGCTTTTGAACCCGTGATTGACTATGTAGTTGTAAAGATACCGCGCTTTACTTTTGAAAAATTTCCGATGGCCGACAGGACGCTTGGCACTCAGATGAAGAGCATCGGCGAGGTTATGGCTATAGGCAGGAGCTTCCAGGAGGCGCTGCAAAAGGGTCTGAGAAGTCTGGAAGAAGGTTATCCGGGTCTTTCTGGCGGTATGGACGGTATGCTGGACATGAACCGTCTTTCCGAGCATCTGCAAACCCCGGGGCCGCAAAGGGTTTTTTGGATATATCAGGCTCTAAAGGCCGGATATACAGTGGAAGAACTGCATAGCCGCACCCAAATAAGTTCGTGGTTTTTATCTGAAATGAAAAATATTATGGTCTTAGAGGAGCGTCTGCGTGGCTTTGACTTGGATCGCCTCCCGCCGGAACTGATGGAGTCTGCCAAGCGTGCCGGTTTTTCTGATACCCAGATAGCTTCCTTTACCGGCAGTCAGGAACTCCGCGTAGCGGAGAAACGTGCGGAAGCGAGTATTGTACCCGTTGTTAAGCGCGTGGATACATGTGCCGGTGAATTTGCCGCTGAAACGCCTTATCTCTACCAGACCTGGGACTGTGAATCCGACGCACCGCCTACGGACAGACCCAAGGCCATAGTTCTTGGCTCCGGCCCAAATCGCATAGGCCAGGGCGTGGAGTTTGACTGCTGCTGTGTGCAAGCTGTTGAAGCTATCCGTGCCAGCGGCGTAGAGGCTATTATGGTGAATTGCAATCCTGAGACGGTGAGTACGGATTTTGACACTTCAGACCGCCTGTACTTTGAACCGCTGATCTTTGAATCAGTGAAATCAATCGTTGACCGTGAATCAGTCACTGGCAAACTGCTTGGTGTCTTTACTCAGTTTGGTGGTCAGACTCCGTTAAAACTGGCCTCCAGGCTCTTTGAAGTTGGTGTGCCGCTCCTGGGTACACCGCATCAGGCGATTGTTGACGCTGAAGACCGAGAAAGATTCGGACAAGTTCTGGAAAAACTCAAAATTCCGGTTGCCCCGTGGGGAACAGCCTTCAGCTTTGAAGAAGCCAGGGACGTGGCTCAGCGAGTTGGCTATCCGGTAATGGTTCGCCCAAGTTTTGTGCTTGGCGGAAGGGCTATGGCTGTGGTCTTTGATGATTCTGACCTTGAGGAGTACATGCGCGAAGCGGCAATGGTCAGCGAAAAGCAGCCAATCCTGATAGACCGCTATCTGGATGCGGCTCAGGAGTTGGATGTTGACCTCGTGTGTGACGGTGAGAGTACCGCAATAGCTGGAGTTATGGCCCATATTGAAGAAGCGGGTGTACATTCCGGGGATAGTTTTGCTGTATTCCCCCCTTTGGGAATTAATCAGGAACTGATTGAGGATATCAAAGAAAAATGTCGGCGTCTGGCTCTGGGAATCGGTGTCAAGGGTTTGATTAACTTCCAGTGGGCTATAAAAGATGAAATCGCGTATTGTCTGGAAGCCAATCCGAGAGCCAGCCGAACTGTTCCATTCATCAGCAAAGCCACTGGCCAGGACTGGGCTGGCTATGCGGCGCGAATTGGCTTGGGTCAGAGTTTGAAAGAACAGGGCATAACAGACGGCTCACCAATAGCTGTTGCCGTTAAGGGCGTTGTGTTTCCGTTTTCAAAATTCCCGGGCGTTGACCCGGTGCTGGGGCCAGAAATGAAATCTACCGGCGAAGTGATGGGAATTGGCGAGAGCTTTGGCGAGGCTTACGCAAAGGCGCTCCTGGCGTCTGGAATACCTCTGCCAGCTTCCGGCACGGTTTTTCTGTCCGTCAATGACCATGACAAGCTGTTCCTGCCGGAACTTGCCAGAAAACTGATTACACTTGGATTTGGACTTTGCGGGACGGAAGGTACGGCGCGGTGTCTTGGAGAGACTATGGGCATTAAAATTCGTTGTGTGCAAAAGGTAACAGAGGGCAGACCAAATACCATTGACTTGTTAAAAAATGGTGAAGTCCAATGGGTAATCAACACGCCAAAGGGCAGAAGCGCTTTCTATGATGAGAGCGCCATCAGAAGGGAGTCTCTGAGGCTCAAAATTCCCTGTTTGACAAACATGAACGCTGCCCTAGCCGCATGTGAGGCCATTGAATCCTTCCGCGGACACTTCAGCGTGAAAAGTTTGCAATAAAGCACTCTATGATTTTTTGTATCTGTAAATTTGATTAATCCAGTATATTTTTGGATGTATTTCAGGGCATTCTATATGTATAGCAGTTTAGTTTTTTAAAGCCGAATTGCTATGCTGGGGTTTTTTTGCAAATCATAGCCACGTTTGCTTGTAATGGGCTTTGCCCACCATTAAGCAAGCATTACGGGCGAAAATGTTATGCGCTCCTACGGAGTTTTTTTTGATGTTCTCCACTGACCAGACACTGGGTAAGTACCAGATTATTGAACGCCTTGGTGCGGGCGGCTTTGGTACGGTGTATTTGGCGTTGGATAAACTGCTCAACCGCAAGGTAGCTCTCAAGGTGCCTCACCATCAAACAGAAGAATCGACGCTCTTGCACGAGCCGAGAATTATGGCTACGCTCAAGCATCCCAATATTGTCGAATTGATTACAGTGGATGAGGCGAATGCTAATTATTTTATGGTTATGGAGTATGTTGATGGCGAAAGCCTGGATAAACAAATCCGGAACGAGCGCGGCCTTCAGCCGCTGAGGGCGTTGGATATAGCCATTGGGATATGTACGGCCATCGTATTTGCCCATTCCAATCAAATAATACACAGGGACTTGCGCCCCGCTAATATTCTGATGACAAGGGATGGCGTACCCAAGGTTACGGACTTTGGTACCAGCCGGGTTTTGGAACTGCAAAAAGAGGATTATGCCCGCACACGCATTGGTTCCCCTCCGTATATGGCGCCTGAGCATTTTCGTGGGCGGACGGTGTTCCAATCTGACATTTGGTCTCTGGGTGTGACTTTCTATGAAATGCTGACGGGTACCGTGCCTTTCTACGATGCCGACCCGGTGAAGATAGCTCAGGCTTACGCCACCAAGCCTGTGGTACCTCCTCACCTGCGTAGCCCTCAAGTGCCAAAGACGTTTTCTGAAATTGTTATGAAAGC
>JAIRRD010000073.1 GCA_031256155.1 Holophagales bacterium | reverse complement strand
TAATCAACGCTGTTCTTAACGATTGTGATGAGATTCTGAAAAATTAAACAATCAATTCACGGACAAATTCTCGCACAACCTTTTCAAAATTCAAGCCGATTGTCATTAAAAAGTTTAATGCTTCCTGATGGTTTAGTTCTTTTTTTAAAATGCCAGCTCCCATATTGCTTATACAGGAAATACCTGCTACCAGCATCCCTTCATGATGGGCAACTATGGCTTCTGGTGCGGTACTCATTCCTACAGCGTCAGCACCAAGTAAATGAAAGGCTCTGATTTCTGCGGGCGTTTCATAGCTTGGCCCGGAAACAGCCAGATATACACCTTCAAAAAGTTCCTGGTTGTGTCTGGTGCCTGCGGAGAGTAATTGCTGCCTTAGCTTTGTATTGTACAGGGAAGACATGTCAGGAAATCTTGTGCCTGGTTCAACATTAGGGCCTGTGAGCGGGTTGATTCCCTGTAAATTAATATGGTCTTTTATCACCATGAGTGAACCAACTTGTATGTTTGGATTAACAGCACCAGCGGCATTTGTCAGTAGTACCACTTTGACGCCCAAGCGTCCGTATATTCGCATAGGAGCGGTTACAAGGGACATTGGATGACCCTCGTAATAGTGAAAGCGGCCTGCTTGCAGGATCACTTTTCTTTTTTCGAGTTCACAAAAAATCAATCTGCCTGAATGACCAATCACAGATTGATCTGGAAATCCAGGCAGGTCACGAAAATATATGTTGGTACCCGCATTGGCCTCTGAACAATCCGCCAATGGCCCCAAACCTGATCCTAAAATTATTGCCAGTTCTGGAACAAATGGAATTTGCTGATGAAGTAAATCTAGAGTAGGCTTGATGTCCATAGTTGATTTATGAATCAATACGCAAGCTTAAGTTGCACGTTTACTCGCGTGTCAGATACAAAAACCATTGGGCTTGGACTTTTTAAACTGAAATCTAACATGTGTTGAATAGGGACTTCGGAATAACCTAAAAGGACTATCCGTTGTGGGTCTGGTAAATATGAGCTAAAAATGTAAGGAGAAGCAGACCCATTAATCCTGACCTCAATGGACGCGCCATTGGGCAAAGCAGGTTCTGTACTGACTGACAACCAGTAAGCAGTATCTTGACTTAAGTTTAACCTTGCGGTGAAATTTTCTTTGAAAGTCAGATTAGAAAAATTTCCTGCAGCGTCCATAACAGCGTCAGACATACTAAAAGTGAATTCAGGTAAAGGCGTTTTTGCTGAGTCGGGGTTGTTACCCCAATCAATTATAAAGCAGCTCAGTGGACCTTCATCGGGTCTTGGCCAAATCTCACCGCCAAAAAATTCAGTCGTCATTTCAGTTATTACTTCATCTGTGAAAATTTCAGGCAAATTTATTGGTTCAGCAGCCGATTGAGCATAAGATAACGTTGCCAGTTGAGTGAATAGGCTGGGTAGGTCAACGGTTTCATAGGAACCCGATTCTTCATCAGTTACCGATATACCGTATTGCAATGAATAGAAACGGTTTATTGATAGGTTTTCCATTTCATCCCATACTTCAGGAATGCCGGGAGGTGTTATGTCATTTGCTTTTAAAGCCAATTCCCAAGTAAAAGCCGTAATAACGGGAGCGGAACATATAGCGGAATATATATCTGATGGCAACACAACATCGCGTATGTCTCTGATCTGTGTTCCTGACGCCGCTGTTAGGTAAGGCGTTTTCAGGGCTATTGCCGCAATTGCGTCTGGCAACCCCTCAGCCATGGCCATAGTTGGTTGGAGGCTTGTCATCATTGATTGGTTTCTGGGATCATCAAATCGCGCAAATTTTCTTGATGGGAATTGAAAACGAATTGGTGCGCCAGAACTTCTCATCATGTTTCTTGCCATCATTGAAAGAAGAGCGCCTTCATCCCATGCATCGTCAAATTCCGGACCTCCGCGCACACTACCAAAATATCTCAAAGTGCCTCCGCTAGAGGCACCTATCGGCTCAAAGGCCAATGAGTTACCATCGCTATCCAATGGTAAACGTTCTCTGTCGTATTCAACATAGGTACCCAGCGGTTCTGTAATACCTCGTCTATAGTGAAGGTCAAGTGAATAACCTGGTGTTGGATTACCAAATGATGTTGCCGCTTTGTAAACAGTATCAATGATTGCCGCAACTCTGCTGCCTGTCCCATCGTATTCCTGCGATGCATCAGGCGCGTATTTGACGGATGAGCGGCCAATCCACCATTTATCGTCCAACCCAATTTCAAAATCCAGCGTGGTTTTACCCTCTTTAACAACAGCTGGTGTTGGACTACCTTCGGATCCATCAAGACCTCTGCGGATAGAATATAAAACCCTGTCGGCCTGATATTCTCGACTTTCGTTCATCCCAGCCGGATCAGCGATGAGACGGATGTTGTAACCTGAACTAAATGAGCTTTGTACTTCAACATATACTGGAAGCGTGTCGTCATCGGGTAAGGTAAGTGTATATTCGCCTTCGGAATTCGTAATAGTTGAGCTTGATAAATTCCAGACTACAACCTTCGAATCATCCGGCATGGTTTCTTCAGTTGAATATATTGCTCTTACAGTAATTCCACGAAGCGGCAATGTTTCCACATTGTCTGTATCTAAACCCCGCGGGTAACCACTGCTAGCGTCAATTTTTATCGGCAGGCGCTTGTATGTAATCGTCCCTGTAACCGAGTGACTTGACGTAATACTCTCATCTGTGGTCTTACTACCGCCGCAACTCATGAGCGAAAGACTCAAAACAACGGGGGAAAAAATACAAAGAATTTTCCTGAATTTGGTAAAAAACATCTTCATGCCTCAAACAGTTATCAAATAAAGCCCATCATAAACCTAAGAAGCACCGGTCATATTTAACCGATTCTTTATTAAAATGTGACGATAGAGCAATAAGTTCTATTGTACCGTCGGCTTTCAAAGAAAACTATCAACGGTTACGGTTGGATGATAGAAAGTTATCATTGTAGGCAATAATTTCAGCAGGAATTTCTTCCGAATCGTTTAGTAGTGGTGCCGGATTTACTTGTTGTTTGTTAATCAATACTTCAAAGTGGACATGTGGGCCAGTTGAATGGCCTGTACTTCCAACCTTGGCAATTATTTGGCCACGACGCACCATATCGCCGATTTCCACAAGATTCTCGCTATTGTGCCCATAGACAGTTTCAACATCGTTCCCGTGGTCAATTCTGACAAATTTTCCCAATTTCTTATTATTCCCAACAGCGATAACAGTACCATCCATGGCGGCAAAAATGCCATGACCAATGGGCGCCGTGAGGTCAATACCTTTGTGGATACTATTGTAAGGCTTGCGGATTTGACGATTTCCATATGGAGTTTTAACAACTGTTACAGATGTTCTAACCCTCGGTCCCCAAGCCGAACTGATGGTACGAGTTTCAACAGGCCAAAGCAGATCAAAATTATTTGGATCCGCAGGAAGAAAAATGTATGGCTCAAAGTCCACAGTCTCTTCCGAATTTGATTCAGGCAAAATACCTTGAACTTGTGAAGCAAGAAATTGAGCTGGGTCCAGTCGAGGTTTTGACAGACTGTCATTATTTTGAACATCTGTTAGCAATGGCGACGTTAGTTGCTTCGTCTGTGGTAAAAATTCAATATCATCCGCTTGCTGTGGTGGCAAGGCATCTACCTGCTTAACAGGCGGCACGAGTTTAGTTTGCACAACGACAGTCTCAGTATCTTTTTTATTGGGCTGTGGTTTATCATCAGTTGCGTTTTCCTTTTTGACAGTTGTCTTGGTTTTTGTAAGTTTTAGAGGGATGGGTGTTTTGGCTGAAGTATAAACGGGCATTAAACCAACTATACTGGCTAAAAGAACAAGCGAAGAAAAACGCATAAAATCTCCATATTGGGAGGATAAAGCAAATATCCTACCACTCATCGCCGCACCTTCCGAAAATACTCTCAGCAGACAGGCCGAATTGCAAAGTCTAACAAAATTTTACGCAAATTGCAAAATTAAAAAAGTTCATGATATTTTTACGGTATCCAAGGGCAATCAGACCAGGGCATAGTGATACTTCCGCGACGCCCACCCTCTTTTCTGAGTAATTTCACTGGTCCCAGTGTCATATTATGGCTGATGGATTTCAAAGAGTCGTACAGGCCCGTCAGGCCAATGCACACGCCAATAATGGCTTCCATTTCAACGCCGGTGCGATTTTCGCACGACACTTCCGCATAGAGCCAAGCTCGCCTGTTATTTGCGTCCCAGTGATGCTTCATGGAAATGGTATCCAATATCAAAGGGTGGGCTAGTGGCAATAAATTGGCTGTGTTCTTAATGCCGGAAATTGCTGAAATCCTTGCCAGAGACCAGGGATCCCCCTTAGCACCAAATCCATTTGTCATGGCATCAGCACATTCCTGACATAGTTCCAGATAGCCAGCGGCAGAGGCTCTGCGCCTAGTTATAGCTTTCGCCGATACATCCGCCATCCTTGGGCGTCCATCGGAATCAAAATGTTGTGTTACTGCCATGATCATCCTGCTTTAAGAATTTCAAAAGAATTTTTCTCAACTCAACAACATTGCCGACACAGGCAATCGGAGCAGCGTTAGCCAGTTGACTTTCATCAGCAAATCCATAAGTTACGCCGATACAAGGCACTTTTGCGGCATTTGCCATGTTGAGGTCAAAAAGAGTGTCACCAACCATCATTGCGTCTTCGGAGTGCAGATTGTGGGTATTGAGGCAGACTTCCAGACTCTCAGGGTGAGGTTTTGGATATGTGACCCTTTCTGGTGTTATCACAGGGAAAAAACTGTCAGCCCAGCCAAAATCCGCCAGTTGCGGTTCCAACGCTTTAAATCGTTTTGAAGTAGCTATGGCTTGTTTAACCCCCTTGGCATTTAACTCTGCAACCAATTCCTGCATACCCGGAAAAGGTTGTATCAGATGTGTGTTGCCAACCCAGTCGTAAGACCGGTAAAGATTAAGAATGCTGTCCATTTCAGAATCATTGCGTACGTCAAAGGTACGACGAAGCCCTTCTTCTACTGGAAGCCCAACACAAGCCAGCCATTTATCCATGAGTTCACTTGGCTTACCCATAGCTTTAAGCGCAAACCGCATACCATCTTCAATGAGGAGACGAGTATCCGCTAATGTGCCATCAAAATCCCAGACTACAAGTTTCAAAATGTCCTCCTTATACCAAGTCGCATTCAACAGGCATTAAATGCAATGTGCCATAGTTTTTGAAAAACCGGGAACCCCAGCTTTTTCAAAAACTTGCGGGTGTCGGTTCCAGCCGCAATTATACCAAATTGTATTCGTTTGAAAGCAAGTTGATATAATTGCGGCAGGGCTATTAAAATATTACATATGCCTAGCGGCTAAAATAATTGGTCTGCTACCCGCATTTTCTATAATAGAGGGAGGCACTTTGATTTCGTTTCAAGACTTGGAAGTCCGTTATGGACCTACAGTTGCTCTAAAAGGACTGAACCTGACGATGCAGGATGGAATTGTCGGTTTGCTGGGACCTAATGGTTCAGGCAAGTCAACGCTATTAAAAACGCTTTTGGGTCTGGTCAGACCATTTCGCGGCAATGGCACTGTTATGGGGATTCCACTGGATGATGCCTCCTCTTTCAAATTGCGCAGTTCCATTGGTTACATGCCGGAATACGATGCTTTGATTGAGGATGTTTCAGCATATGAGCAAGTCGCTTTTTGGGGGGAGTTATCAGGCTTGAACCTGGAACAGGCCAGGGATCGCTCACATGAAGTTTTATATTTTGTGGGGCTTGATGAGGCAAGATACAGGAACGTCTCAGGTTACTCAACAGGTATGCGGCAGCGCGTTAAACTGGCCCAGGCCATAGTTCACAGTCCTAAATTGGTTTTTCTGGATGAGCCTACAAACGGGTTAGACCCATTTGGTCGACGCAAAATGTTGGAGCTTGTTCTTAAAATAAGAGGTGAATTGGGCACAAACGTGATTTTGGCAAGCCATTTACTAGAAGACGTTGAGCGCGTTTCAGATCAATTAGTTATCTTGGACAAAGGAGAACTTAAGGCTTATGGTTTAATAACCGAATTGCGCCACGCGTTGTCCAAACGGTTTGAACTGCGTTTTTTAGAGCCATTGACTTCAGATCAAGAGGAAAGATTAGCTGAAATCGGGAATTTACTTGAAAGCCTTAACGGACTGTATGACATTGAGCTAAAAGAAGCAGATGCCAGCATTCCGTTCAAATGGGCGGAATCAGCAGGGGCTGTATTAGTGCAGATTACGCCTCGTCATGACAGACTTGATGAAATTTTAATTCGCGCCATTCGCGGATCAGTCGCTTGAGATAACCATGCCCATATATACCCCCAAGCTTCCACCAATACCGAATCTCGCGCAGCGTAAGCCCCCAATTTTGTCTCTGGCTCGATTTGACCTTATGCGTATATTGCGCCAAAAACTGGGACGATTTTTTGGGGCTGTGTTTGTAGGGATTTTATTAATTCAACTGACAGTTCTTTATACAAAATACTTAATTGCGACAAATTCGCAGCTTGATCAGGTCAAAGGGCTGGCCGATCATTTTCTGCCCAAATCAGCCGACTTCCAGGCATCCTTGCTTCATCCATCAATGCTGTGGTTTTTGTGGTTTCAAGTGGCATTGATTGGCGGTGGACTAATATCCAGAGATACCCTATATCGGATACGCCCCCTGATTTTTGCCCATCCGGTGCGCCCCCTGGAATATTTAGCCTCCAAAACGCTCATAGCTTTTGGAGTTCCGTTTTGCATCCAGCTGCCATTTATCATTGTACCCTGGCTGCTTTCAATGCTCGTAGCCGGTCCCAATGGCCCTGTATGGCTTATAACGCCGTTGTATCTAATTCCTGCTGCGATATTAAATTCAATGCTGATGGCATCTATTACATTAGGCGCTTCTTCTCTTGCCGGTACCCCTAAAGCGGGCATGGGTTGGGTAATAGGTCTGCTCCTTGGCCCCAGCATTCTTGGTGGAATCCTCACAAACATTTTTAATGAAGTATCATGGATGGCTTTAAGTCCGATTGGGCTTACACAGGTTTGGCCCCGAATATTATGCGGAGCCACAAAAATGTCCTTCCCGCTTTGGCCGACTATCATTGCCACAGCGGCAAATATTCTTTTGTGGCTGTATATTGCCAAACGGAGGACTATGCCATCGGAGGCTGTGATATGAGTACCATAAGGTTAGATCGCGCAAGCCTCAGATATGGCCATGTACTTGGTTTGTCCCCCACGACACTGGAACTGCCGGAAAACGGTGGCATTACAGGACTTTTGGGTCCAAACGGTGCTGGCAAGTCAACACTGATTCAAATTATTTCCGGGCTATTGCCCCCTTCAGGCGGAAGCGTTTTTGTTTTTGGCGAACCCCCGTTCCGTAATCCAAATGTTCTTTCACGCATTGGCCTTGTGCCGGAAGGTGACAGATTCCCGGTTGGTTTGAGAGCTGATCGCTGGCTGAGAATGATGGGCGAACTCTCCGGGTTGAAAGGTACTGCTCTGCGGGAAGCGGTTGATCGTGTGGTGGAAACCGTCGGCATGTCCTCTCGTTCAAATTTATTGTTTACCGCCATGTCCAAGGGGATGCGGCAGCGTATCAGACTTGCCCAGGCACTATTGCACGATCCCGACTTGTTGATTCTGGATGAACCGTTCAACGGCCTGGACCCGGAGGCCAGAACTGAATTAATGACCATGATTCGCGGTCTCGCCAAACGGAACATACGCATAATTGTTTCAAGTCACATTTTGGGCGAAGTAGCTCAACTGACCGGTAGGATATGGTTATTTTTCAGAGGCCGCCTGCTGGCTGAAGGCAGCGTTGTTGAAATCAGAGAATTGCTGGACAGGCATCCGGTAGAACTTCGCATCGTGGCTGATGAAGCCAAAGCTGTGGCAAGATGGGCAGTGGATTACCCAAATTTAGTAACCTTGAAAATTGAAGATACCGGTGCGGTATTAGCCATAAAAAATCCAAGGGATTTTTTCCCGAAACTTCAGAGCGCAGTAGTTTCGGGGCAGCTTTCAATCAAAGCACTTGACCCATTGGACATGAATCTGGATGCAGTTTTCCAATATCTGACGCAAGATCACGGATAAGGCCATGAGAAATATTCCATCTCCCATAGATGCCATAAGAGCAGTGTTCAAAGGGTATTTGCCCAGAATTTTTCAAGCCAGAGGCTGGGTAATGGCCTGTTTAATCATGGTACCGCTCATCGTTGTAATGCTTGTTCAGAGTTTTAACAGAAATTTTGTTTCAGCCAGAACTATCCTGGAGTTGTACCACAACGCTTACGGTCAGATAGCACTCCCAATAATTGCTCTGCTTGCTGCCCCGGCATGTATCAACGAGGATTTGGAACACCGTACACTTCCATTGATGCTTGTACGGCCCGCGCCCATATGGGCACTGCCCTTAGGCAAAGGGTTACTATGGTTTTCCTGGTGTTCTGCCTGGCTGGTAATAGCAGTTGCGCTCATGCCATTGATTGGAATGGACATGCTGACACTCCCCAGAAGAATATTGGCTTTAATCCTGATATTGTGGGCGCAGCTTGGATTCACTTCCTTACTATTATTGCTTTTTAAGCGCGGCACACTGTGGGCTACATTATTTCTTTTCATTTGGGATCCCCTGGTAAGAGTTTTTCCACCGGCACTGCAGCGCATTACTTTTACGCATTACCTGGAAAGTCTTGCCGAAAGCCGGTACACCAGCAATAACACTATTGACTTGCTGGCTCAGATTCAAATAACTACTCCCTTATGGTTAGGAGTAATTATTTTGGTGGCAGTTGGTCTGCTTGCCTGGGGAATGTGCGGTTTTAAACTCATGCGTACACCAATCGGTCTTGCCGGACGCGAAACAGAGGGATAAAACATTTCACTGGATTTTTTCAGCGACAGATAAAAACCTATAGTAATGACTAATCAAATATTTCGCCATACAACCTCCGCCGGAACAGAAATCCTGGTGCAACCCATACATGCCATTAGAA
>JAIRRD010000046.1 GCA_031256155.1 Holophagales bacterium | reverse complement strand
CAATTCGCCTTTTTTGAGAAGCCCCTTTTCCAGGGACTGGTGCAATGCGGTCGGTATGGTTGCAGATGTGGTATTGGCGAAGTGCGTGATATTCAGCGCCACGCGATCGGAAGGTAATTCCAAGCGCTTGGCGGCGGCTTCAATAATTCTGATATTGGCCTGGTGGGCAACAAACAACTTTATCTTCGCCGGATCAATCTGGTTTCGGTCTATCATGAGTCGACTGATGTCAGACATGCCCTTCACGGCGTTTTTGTACACTTCCTGACCGTTCTGCCAGACAACGTGCATATTTTTGTCCACAGTTTCGTGTGAGGTGGGGTGCAGTGACCCACCCCCAAGCATATACAGATGCGGCGCACCCGTACCGTCCATAGTGTGTTCAAAATCCAATATTCCGAAACCCTCTTCGACCGGCTCGACAATCACTGCCCCAGCCCCGTCGCCGAACAGAACAACTGTAGTCCTGTCATTCTTGTCGGCTATTGATGACATCACATCGCAACCGACAACGGCAACACGCCTGACCACGCCACTAGCAACCATTGAGGCGGCCGAGGTGAGTCCAAATAAAAAACTGGAGCAAGCGGCGTTCAGGTCGTACCCAAACACACCCTTAGCGCCTATCTTGTGCTGAATCAGTGCGGCCGTGCAGGGGAACACCATGTCGGGGGTAACGGTGCAAGCCACGATTGCGTCCAGGTCGCTGGGCCCTATGCCGCGCCTTTCCAGGGCCATCTGCAACGCCTTGGCACCCAGATCGGAAGACGCCTCTCCAGGTGCCACCCAGTGCCGCTCTTTGATACCGGTGCGCGAAGTAATCCATTCATCATTGGTATCAAGATATGCAGCAAAGTCTTCATTGGTGACAATGCGATCTGGATAAAACTGGCCTGTGGCGGTAATGCCAACAGGAATAGCAAAACGTCTGGTCAAATGAGTCTCCGAAAAAAAACAACACCCTGAACTCATAATTGTGTCCGAATCAACTCGGTCATGCCATGCTAATACCAAGTTGAACGCAACTTGCTATTAGAGCAGATTTGTTTTCAGAACAAAACATTTTTTTTAAACGCGCCCAAACACAAGCATTACAAGCACAATGCCGAGGAATACCATGAAAACCCTTGCTGTCCTGCCAGCGCGATACGCTTCAACACGATTTCCCGGTAAACCATTGGCCCTGATTGCAGGTAAACCTATGATTCAATGGGTTTGGGAAGCAGCACAGAGGGCAGGTGTCAATACAGTGGTCATTGCCACAGATGATGAGCGAATTGCGGCGGTGGTAAACGATTTTGACGGCCGCGTTGTTTTTACGGATCCAACACTCGCTTCGGGAACAGACCGAGTGGCTGCCGCTATGGATAAACTAGGCGAAGAATTTGACATTGTCCTCAACATACAGGGTGATGAGCCTGCAATGCACCATGAAACCATCGCCTCCGTAGTTGACTTGATGACAAAAAAACCAGACCTGCCTATGGGAACGGCAGCCTGTCCATTTTACACACCAGATGAAATATTCAATCCAAACAACGTGAAAGTCGTGCTTGACAACCAAAACAGAGCGCTCTATTTCAGCCGCAGCGCCATACCATATTTGAGAAGCTCCACTTGTTTTGAAATGGACTTTCGTTCATGGATGTCAACAAATCAATTATCACTATTTCGCAGGCATTTGGGAATTTATGCCTACAGGCCACACATACTAAAGCAGTTTACGCTCCTGTCCCCACATCCGCTGGAACAGGTGGAAATGCTGGAACAGCTCCGTGCCTTAGCGGCAGGTATAGCCATTGGCGTAGCAGAAACCCCTCATTGCAGTCTTGGCGTAGATACACCTGCGGATGTCGCGGGGGCCGAGGAAATGTTAAATGCGAGGCTTTGAGGTTTAGTAACTCTGTGTAAAATATACCATTTCACACAGAATGAAGTCTGGCGATTTCAGGGATGAAAAGACAGTTCTGGGTGTGGGGGAGTCCCAAGTCAGAAACTCTTCCTCGGTTGAGATTGTGCCTGCACTAGAGCATTTTAACTTTGAAAAAGTTGAAATGGCACGGAGTGCTTAGTCTGCGCTGAGAGTGAAGCGAGCCTGCGATAGCAGGTGAGCAGAACGGTGAGAGCAGACGTGAACTGCAAGAAGATGCGCCATCTCAGAGTAAATTTGCACTAATCGTGGCGTCATATTTCGGAACTACTCATATCTGAGGGCCTCTATAGGGTCAAATTTGCTGGCCTTTGCCGCAGGGTAGTAGCCAAATAGGATACCAATAGCCGTTGGCACACCAAAGCCGATGATAAATGCCGACATGGGTATCCAGGGGGTTTGGTTAAAAATAATCTTGCTGGCAGTCATTCCAGCCAAATAACCCAGCAACATGCCTATTGCTCCGCCGAAAAGGCATAGTACCGATGCCTCAATCAGGAATTGCGCAAGAATATGGCTTCGTTTCGCGCCAACGGCCTTGCGTACGCCTATTTCCCGTGTTCGCTCAGTGACGCTTACTAACATTATATTCATGATCCCTACACCGCCAACGATGATAGAAATACCAAGCATACCGCTGGCTATTCCGGCGACTGCCGCCATAATTGAATAAAGCTGTTTAGTATGACGCTTCATAGTGGCTACCTTGAAACCTGCAACGTCGTTTGATTTCAGACCTTTTATCCGTCTCAATGTGTCTGCTACGATATCTTCAACGTAATCGGCATCCATAGTGGTTACATAGTGAGCAATAAAGGACAATCGATCTTTTTCTTCCGGGTGCATGAGGATGCCGGTAGTAATTGGAATCATCATTAAATCATTGGAATCATAGAGTACGTTGGATCCAAGATCCCCAAAAACGCCGACTATTTCAAAATTCACGTTTCGGTACAAAATAGATTGACCGATTGGGTTGCCGCTGATCTCCAGTCTTTTAATGAGCAAACTTCCGATGATTGCTACTTTGGACTTGAGGCGCAAATCAGCAGGGACAAAATTTCTCCCCTGAGCCAATTCAAACTTATTATTATCAAGCCATGTTTCATCTGACATATATGGACTTGTGCTTGTTCCCCTTCCTCTGTAAAAAATATTTTCACGTCCCGCCCCCAGAACTGGTGTGATATCTATCAAGACATGCGGCAATTCCCTGGAAAGCTCGTGCATATCATCGAAGGTCAATTCGTTTTTTTTGATTTTTTTGTATTCTTCATAAGATAAGTCCCAAGAATTAACAGGGCTCACTTCCAATAGATTGCTACCAAATTTTTCCATGCTGGCTAATACAGCACCCCGAAGCCCATTGATCAGGCTTACTGTGGCAATGACCGCAGATACTCCAATGACAATGCCAATTACGGTCAGGGCACTGCGTAATTTGTTTTCTTTCAGGCTTCTAAACGCAGACTGGAATAGCTCACGTGTGTCCACAGGGTATTCTCCGTTTTATGCCATTTTCGCTTGTATTGCTGCTTATTCTGCAACAAATTGGGCGTTTGGCTTCATCATTAGCTTGACAGCATCGTTGCCTTTCAAGTCCTTAAGTTTTCGGAACGGGCCTGTTATTACCTTGTCGCCTTCGCTGAGACCGCCGAGTAGTTCAAAGTAGCGATTGTTTGCAATGCCTACGCTGACCGCAATTTCTACAGCTCTGCCATTTTTTTCGGTCATTACAATGCTTCGCATTTCGGGCGCGAAAAAACCTTTTTTTCGAGCTTCTTCAATTGGGCTCTCTCTTTCCAGCACGCTTTGAATGGGCACTCTCAATACATTTTTTGCTTCTGCCGTTAATATGATCACCCTGGCGTTCATCCCCAGGCGCAATTCGCTGACAGAAGGCGTGTCCATGTTTAGAGCTATTTTGACTTTATACATATTGGCATTTTGTCCGGTTTGTTCTGATACTGTAGCAACTTCGGCGACCTTTCCCTGGAAAACTTTGCCGGAAAGGCTTTCAGCAGTGACCTGTGCGCTTTGGTTTATTTTGGTGTGAATCACTTCGCTTTCGTTCAGCATTACCTCTGCAATGATTTCGCTCATATCGGAAATGACCATCAAGGTTGCTCCGGACACATTTGACTGGCCGGGAATGGCTGTTTCGCCCTTTTCAGCAATAAGCCCCGTGACTCTGCCAGAAATTGGCGCGACCAGTTTTGTCTTGGCAAGGTTATCCTCCATGGCCTTCATGCTTGCATGAGCCTGTTCAACTGAACTATGGGCAGATTTGACGGCAAGCAACGCCGAATCGCGGTTTAAGCGGGCTTGGCTAAAATCTTCATCTGAAATCAGCCCTTCTTTAGTAAGGCGCTCGTTTCGAGCAAATATTTCCTCCATACGGGTCTGGTTTATTATTGCACGTTCCAGTTCGTTATTTGCTACATCCAAATATGCTTTTGAGTGGATGTACTC
>JAIRRD010000197.1 GCA_031256155.1 Holophagales bacterium | reverse complement strand
ATTAGCGAAAGCTCGACGATAACTCACGGTATATTCAATAGTGGTAGTTGGTTGGAGACTAGGGTCAACCCCATAAAGCACAGAATTATCTGCTACTGAATATTCAAGACCATAATTGCTTTCGTTAAGAAGCTCGTCCATTGTAACCCACTGGGGATTTTCCGGTGTGCCGGTACCTTTGTCCCAGAAATAACGGGTAGATTGCTGACCAGGTTTTTGCTCAAATACTCCGCCCATAGCACCTGAGCTTATAGTCCCGCGGAAGTGAGCATAGCTGGCGGTGAAAAGATGCTGATTATCGCCTGACAAGTCATATTTGATTTCAAACCTTGGTGAGATTCCGCTGCTATCAATATATTTGCCGTTTACACCAGAAGCCATCCAACTATCCCATCTGAGACCAAACATGACACTCAAGTTTGAATCAATCGTCCAGAGGTCGTTGGCATAAAATGAATTGGTGGTATATTCCGGGATAGTCCCGCCTTTCTCGTAATTGTATTTCACCATTTCTGGAATAAATGCGGTGTTGTTTCTATAGTAAGGATCGCTGCCCGTCTGGGCTTCAGACCCCACATAGTTATAAACGGCGTAAAGTCCATCGTACCTGCGGGCGGGTGCATAGAAGCGGCGCCCATTTGGACCGACTCCAGGTGGTTCATTGACAATATCTTTCAGTTGTTCAAAACCAACATCAATGTTATGTGTTCCGTTAAACCAATTGTAATTGGCGCCCAGGGATTCAGAATTTCTAAGCACTTTATCCTGACCGTGCACCCCATTATGACTCATTGTGGCAGTGCCAGTAGTACTCAATAAGGAGGTGACAGTGTCATCTCCATTCCAAACCCTGACAGTAATTGAGTCACCAGGGCCGTTTGCAAACTCAATCTCATTTCTTCTTCTGCCCCACTTGGCTTCAAGAATGCCGTTGTTGCCGATAATGCCTCTGTAATTTATGGATGTCAGTTCGCGAATTGATGATTGGTAGGCTAATGAATCGTAAGTGCCGAAGCCTTGAAAGTATGGTCCAAAGTCATTTTTGGAATATAAACCTTCAATCTGATGATTCTGGTTTATCATCCAGAATAGCTTGTACTGCTGTGTTATTGAATCCCTGTTGCCGCCGGCACGGAGGGGATTGCCTGGTGTAGCGCCATAGAGATGGCCATCCCTGGAACCTGTGTACCCCGGAAAATTGGGCAGCCTGGTGTACTGAGTAGTAGAAAGGTTACTAGCAGATAGGACTACATACTCTGATGGAATAAAGTTGCCCGAATAAGAAAAAGTCAGGTGATCGGGAATTATTGGTCCAAATATTGAAATTACATACTCTTTACCCATGTAGTCACTTGGAACTTCACCAGGATCAGCAATGATGCTGTTCCCCAGCCTGGTATTGTACCCGCTGCGCAATGTGTTCCAAGCTTCAATATCGGGATCAACCCTGAATGTGCCCTCGAAATGGTTTTTCCCTGATTTGCTGGTAATGGCGATAGCGCCTCCGGCACTGTTGCCGTATTTCGCGTTTAACGGGGATTGAATGACAGCAATGTCTTCTGTCATGTCACCCATGACATATTCAAAATTCCTGACCTGGCGCACCGACGGGTCTTTAATGCTTATCCCATCTACCATAACCGCAGCTTCACCCGTCAACCCGCCTCGGATTACCGGATACAGTTGGGAACCTGTAGTTCCTGGAGCCATCGCAATCGCGGCATATGAGGTCAAACCCAAGGGTAACTCTGCTAATTGGGTTGCACTGAAATTTGTCGATGTTTTTGTTTCGCTTTTATCCACAGCAGCGGATGCACCGACAATTTCAACCTCTGCTGAAGCAGCAGAAACTTCCCTGAGTGTTAAGTCCTGGCGAACAATCTGACCGCCGCTGATCCTCATAGTGGCTTTAGAACCGATAAAACCCTGCTTGGAAACTGTCAGCGTATAGTTGCCGGCTGGCAACAATGAAATGCGGAAGTGCCCGTTTTCATCGGTCGTAAGTGTGCGGCTGCCTAAAATAGCATCGCCAGCTATAACCAATGTTGCCCTGGCAGAGGGTCTATTGCCCGGCTCTCTTACAGTGCCAAGCAAAGTTCCGGTGTTCTCCTGCGCAACCAGACTGGTTGCGGCTACAATGGCGGCACCAAGAAATGTTAATTTTTTGCTAACTAGCATTATTATTCCTCCAAATGAATTTGTGCTATTTGCTGCGGCTAGAAACGAAGTCCAAAACTAAAATCCAAAAATACTTTGGAATCCTTGTCCTCAGTTGTATGAGCAGCCTGACCTGTATAAACCAGTGGCTGATACTGGATGGTTGAATAGGAGATCCAATTGAGATTCAGTTCTATAAAAAAGTTTCTGTCCATACGCCATTGACCCCCTACATAAAATCCGGGGCTGAAGGAATGTTTGCCGTTAGTGTAGGCTAGACCTTCTTGGTGGATGAGAGCGGGCACTCGTGCGCTGTCAATAGGTAAAGCGTTGTAAACCCGTAATTCTCCAAGTGTCTCCTCAAAATAATCAATGACATTGAGCATCAATGCCCCATGAAAATAGAGATTTGTATTGGGCAAATTATAGCGATAGCCAAAGCTGGCGCCCCACCCCTCAATGTCTTCTTTTCTCATGTCAACAGAACCTTGAGCGGCCGCCTGCCATGGATTTGAATTAAAAATGTGGCCTTGACCGCTAGGTGTATATCCAACGCCTGTCAGGAAATTGTAGCCGTCATAACCAGCTGGTTTATTGGGAAGGCGCGTCCTGTCAACCCAGTCGGCTTTGAAATACTTGTAGCCGACCTCTGCAAACAATTCGTCCTTTTGACGAAAATTCCATTCACCGGTCAGCGCAAACCCAAGGGTTGCGCGTGAAGACTGGGCCTCAATCCCCGATAAGGCCAAACCCCCGCCGAACTTGATGCCATAAGACAATTCCTGTCCCACGGCAGGGATGGAAGTACCTATAGCCACTGCTACGGCCAAGGCCACTAAGGTTGGTTTTACTTGCATCTTTGTTTACCTCCAAAAGGTTAGAATTTGGTGCGGATTGATAAACAATCTGATCGCCCCAAAGTTGTTGATATTGCTGATAGATACGTTCCCACTGTGAGAAGGTGGGAGCCAAATGGCAAATTGTTCGGATTGAGCGGTCATACAGCTCCTCCAATGGTGTTTTTGTCAAAGACTAAAAACGATGATTTCACAACTTCGTTACATTCAATTTTCACATGTAAAATATTTTTTGCAAGTTTTTTTAATAAG
>JAIRRD010000185.1 GCA_031256155.1 Holophagales bacterium | reverse complement strand
CCTGGAAGGCTCGCTTGACATTGATTGGGTGCGGAGCCACGCTACTGCGCCTGTTCCTGACTTCCTTGAAGCTCTCTGGCGGGGCGAAGCAGTACCCTTCGACTCTTTCATAGAGTCTTTCTTCTTCATTACTGATTTGCTTACATCCGCCGATGCCGTCAGACGCGCTGTCAACGCTGTTGTGGGAAGAATACCCGCAAACGGCGACGGACCAGGCGGTGTTGACTTATGGTGTTCACCCCAAACGCTCGTTGTTGACAGAAAAACATTAAAACTTGATGAGTTCTGGCGAGGGGTTGAACAGGGCATAGCGGACGCCAGCGCCCAGGGCGTAAAGATAGTCGTTATTCTTGACGCTGTAAATCATTTTGGGATCGAAAACGGTCATAAACTTTTGGATTTAGTAGCTGACGACCTTCCATCCTTTGTAGTGGGTTTTTCCACTGGCGGACTGGAGAGAGTTCCATTCAGGCAATGGGCGCAGGTATTTGACCGTGCCAGAAAACTGGGACTCCGCTGCACTGCACATGCCGGGGAAAACGGCCCTGCGTCAAATATCAGGGAAGCCATAGAAGAAGCGCATTTAAACAGGATTGTTCACGCCGTCAGGGCGACGGAAGACCCGTCAATACTTGAATTACTGGCAGAAAAAGAGATAGCTGTAGATATATGTATTACTTCCAACCTGGCGCTGGTGTCTGGACTTACGCATCATCCCCTCAAGACCATGATGGATGCCGGAGTCAGATGCGCTCTGGGTACCGATGACCCGGGCATAATCACTACAACCCTGGGTAATGAATGGCAGCTAGCAGCAGCATTATTGGAAAATGATACCTATATGGAACGCCTGTATCAAAATTCCATTAGCGACGCATGGTGCCTGCATGGCAGTTAAAGTCAACGCCCTTGACAAACGGTACAGACAGGCAAGCACCGCCTACGCCTTCCATTTCGCTCCCCGCCGATGGCGGCTCGCTCCATTACGGCGCAGTCTTGCGCATCCGCGCATTTTACATGTGGAGCATTGTTATGCTCCACATGTAAAACGACTATAAAAACTCTCGAATATTTTCACATTTCGGGGTAAAATTAAAATTCTGTGCGCGCCCGTAGCTCAGTTGGATAGAGCATCAGGCTTCGAACCTGGGTGTCGGGCGTTCGAGTCGCTCCGGGCGCACCAGGGAATGATTATTTGATTTTTGACAACTTGAGCGAACGTGGCGGAACTGGCAGACGCACTGGATTTAGGTTCCAGCGGATAAAACCGTGTGGGTTCGAGTCCCACCGTTCGCACCAGGTAAATATCTTAAGTTCAATTTTACCTGGTCATTTCCAAAGATATACGCTTTCAGGAGTACCCATGCAGGTTACGCTCACGCACAATTCGGCCACCCGTAAGTCGGTGGAAATCGTTTTTCCAGCGCCGCTGGTGGAAAAGGCTTTTGGAGTGGCTATTGCCGATATCACTCCCAAAGTGAAATTACCAGGTTTCAGACCCGGCAAAACACCCAAGGGCGTTTTGATTTCAAAATTTCAGCGTGAAATTGTCAAAGAAGCTTCAGAAAAATTGGTAGAAGACCACTTTTGGGATGCTGTCGCCTCAATCGGCCTTCAGCCTATCTCCCGACCAGCCGTTGAAAAAGCTAATCTGCGTGAAGGTTCCGAAGGCACAGTCAAGGTTCAGTTTGATGTTGCCCCGGAGGTCAAGCTACCTGACTACAAAGGCACTGTCTTAGTAAAGAAAAAGCGCCGAGTTGATGATGAAGCCGTTAATGATAGCCTTGAAATGATGCGGGAAGAAGCTATTCGTGTCGTTCCGGTCGAAGGCGGCGCAGAAATTGGACACGCAATGACTGCGGACATCAAGTTCAAACCCCATGGAATGAAAAGCAAGTATTATAAGGATCAGGAAATTGAACTTGAGGAAGACGATCCATTTTCCAAAGAACTCCTGGGCTCGAAAGTAGGCGAAACCAAAAAATTCACAATTCAAATCCCTGAAGATAACAAAGACCGCACTATAGCCGGTAAGCAAGTTCATTACGAAGTTCTGGTCACCGCCATTGAGGCTGTGATTTTGCCTGAACTCAATGATGAATTTGCAAAAGATGAGAGCAAATGCGAAAGTCTGGAAGCGCTCAAAGACCAGATTCGCAAAGATTTGGAAGAATCCACAGAACAGGAAGCCATAGCCCGTCTTCAGAGCGAACTGCTGGATCAACTGCTTGATGCCTCTAATTTTGAAGTACCCGTCAGCATGGTCAATTTACAGTTGGATGACTATTGCCGCGAATTTGCTGAAAGACTATCCCATCGCAATATCAACTACAAGCGAATCAACTGGGACGCGTACCGCAGACGTCGCCTTGTTGACGCAGAACGCGCAGTTCGTAGCGGATATTTACTGCAAGCTCTTGGAAACGCCGAAGACATACAAGTTACTGATGAAGAAATTGACCAGGAAATCCGCAACTGGATTGAAGATACCAAGACAACCCGCTCTTTTGAGACTGTCAAGGCTGATTTTGAAAAACATGGCGCTACAACGGAAATACGCGGCAGAGTACGCACAGAAAAGATATTTGACATGCTTCTAAAGACCGCCAGTGTTACTGAAGAAATACTTGATAAGACTGCTTACGCCGAATTGTTGGAAGTGGAGCGCCGCCGCGAAGAAGGCATCGCCCAGGCCCGTTTTGATGCCGGTGGTCTTGAGGGCGGAGATTTTGAGGAACAGGAAGGTGGTGATCCTGAAGCCATCAGACCCGCTGAAGAATCCCCGTCAGAAGAAGCAGAAGCGCCCACAAAAGCTGCTTCCGCAACGAGCGTTGAGGATGCCGATAGTACCTCTGAGACTGCCGAAGCTGTGCCTGCCGCTGGTGTTAAGGGCAGACCAAAGAGCGCTGCAAAGACTGCCGCATCACAAGAGTCTGAAACTGAAGAAAAGCCAGCCAAAGCCTCTTCTAACGGTGGTACCAAAAAGAAAGCTTCCGATGAAGATGTCAACTCTGCGCCGGAAGACGAGGTGAAACCAAAGCGGAGCCGCAAAAAAACCGAATCTGAAAGTTAATTAAATCTTTTGTCCAGGTTTCCTTCAACTCCGGCTACGCGGCTGCTCAAAGCCAAAAAAGTGGTTTTTTCAGAACACCTGTACCGATACGAAGACCATGGTGGTACAAAGGTTTCGGCCAGAGAACTCGGTGTTGATGAAAATTCGGTTATTAAGACGTTGATTATGGAGGACGAAAATGCCCACCCTCTCATTGTTTTAATGCACGGAGACATGGAAGTCAGCACCAAAGCCCTGGCGCGCCAGATAGGTTGTAAAACTATAACCCCATGTAAACCCGATGTAGCCGATAGACACAGCGGTTATCAGGTTGGCGGAACCAGCCCGTTTGGCACACGAAAGACAATGCCTGTCTATATGGAGCTATCCATCCTGGATTTGCCGAAAATATATATAAATGGCGGCTCAAAAGGTTTTTTGGTAGGCATGGACCCCAAGGATGTCCAGCAACTATTGACACCCACATTGGTTCAGGTCAGCAAAATGTAGCGATTTCGATAGGGAACCTCTATCATGGAACTATTGGCTAATTAAAAACACGTAATAATAGCAGTTCAGCTTTTTAAAACCGAACTGAACAGTGCTTGCGGATGGACATTGTCTCCCATTGTTTCACGTTGTTTAATGTTAGTTGTGCAGGCATTAAAATCAAAAAACATTGTATAGTGAGATTATGCGTTACTTTTTATTTGACAAAACCAAAAAGGTCGGAAAGACTTCCGCCAGGTATGCTCTTCTTTTCCCCCTGATGTTGGTTGCTTGCGCTTCTTCCAATGAAGAAGTGCTTTATATTGAGACATCTACTTCCATAATCAAGGTTGGCGAGAGAATTTCATTAACTGCTCAGGCTACGGAAATTTTTAACAGCCCACCGGAATGGGAAGTAATGGAGCTTGAAGGCGGCTCCCTCATGCGGACTACCGGCCATCAAGTAACTTATTTGGCCCCATCTTACGCAGGGACTTATCGCGTCATTGCCAAAGCTGTCAGGGCAAACGGTCAGAAGGTGAGAGCGGTGCAGGTGATTCTTGTACAGCCGCAGTTGGTAATTGAGCCTGCTTCCGTCAAGCTGGCCCCAGGGGAGACGTACACCTTCAACGTAAAAATAAAAGGCATTGATTCCGCCAAAATTCAGTGGAGCATTGACGAATCAAACGGCGGTTCAATTACCCAGACCGGCCTGTATACAGCACCTTCCAACTCTGGATACTACCATGTAGTTGCCACAGCCCAGACAGACGGACAGCCGAGCGCACTGGCCAGTGTACGCGTGGAATAGCTATAAACAAGCTTATCCTCCGCACTCCCTGGTAAAAATCAGACTTTGGAGCGCGGCTTGTTTTTCAAACAACTCATTGACAATACAACTAACTTCGTCTTCATAGACATTTGTTTCTTCTTGTGTAAGAACTGCTACTTTGAAATTTTCTCAGAATGCGCCACAATTATAATTGGAGCGTGAAAAAGCCAATAATACATTGGCACTAAAACCCATAGTATCCCACTAATCCAGAAAAATGTCTTATTACCAGGATACAAACCGGTAACAAACAAATGCAACGCAAAAAAAACTGCCATAAAAAAAACTACCATGCAACTGGTGGACAAGCTAGCGTTGCAATTTGGGCAATGGTAATGAAGCATGGGACCAGTAAGAAACTTCTTCAAGAACGGAACCACCTTTTGATTACAACTAGGACATTTATACATCCTACTATCCTCCTTATCAATCGAAAATGGTATCAATGATTGTGAGACACAGTTCATTGAAAGAAATAGTCTAGACTTGTTAGCCCACAGAATTCAAGTCCTTATAGCAATTTTCGCTTTCATAGTCCATTTACGGCGAGCCAAGCTCGCCTATGGGCTATGAGCGGCCGTGATTCGCAAGCGAATCCCGGCATAGCGGTTTAACTACAATAAGTTAAACC
>JAIRRD010000176.1 GCA_031256155.1 Holophagales bacterium | reverse complement strand
ACAAATTTGCTACAACTCTCAGTACCGGCAACAGCGTGGTGGCTGTGACAAGCGCTATACGTGCGTCATACGCCTCTTGGAACAACGATGGCGTGTGTTCAACAGCCGCCAGATAGGCTGGCTCTATGGCGATAAAAAGAAATGTAAAATCCGGCGAATCAATATTTACCAATTCGGGATAGCTTTTATCGCTGAGTGTCTTAATGTGATTTCTTATAGCCGCTATATGAGCCATCAGGCAGCGTTGACGGTCCTCTGCGGTTTCAGCGGCAACATAGGCTGAATAGTCAACAAGTGATACTTTGCTGTCAATGATTATGTGCTTCCTTTCGGGTAGCTTTACAACAAAATCAGGACGAAAGTTATTGCCTGCGTCATCCTTGAAATTCTGTTCCCGCTCATATTCAAGCCCCTTTCGCAGACCGGCCTGTTCCAACAGAAGTTCTACTTTCTGCTCTCCCCAAGTGCCTTGCAGTTTTTTATCTCCTTTGAGCGCCTTTGTTAAATTAGAAGCTTCCTGAGTGATTTGCAAATTAAGCTGACGTAAGTGATCTAGTTCAGTTTTAAGCGTTGTCTGACTTTGCACGTTTTCGGTGTGAACCTGATCTATGCGTTTTCTGAATGATTCTAACTGTTCCTTAAATGGAATTAATAATGTGTTTAATCCATCGCGACTCTGGGCGTCAAAACTAGCGTGTTTGCTATCAAAAATTTGATTAGCTAGATTTTCAAACTCCTGATTGAATTTTGAACGTGTTTCATCAAACTGCTTGCGTTCAATGTCAATAATTTCCTTATTTTTAAGTGATATAATCTCCATTTCTGTAATTTTATTGTTTGCGATGGATAATTCTCTGTTTAGATAATTAATTTCATCTCTATGTGATTGCGCTTGTTGCTGTAATTCATTAAATTGTCTATGCTCTATATTAATAATTTCCTTATCTTTGGTTGAAATAGTTTCCATTTCTATAATTTTATTTTTCGCGTTGGATAATTCCTGATTCAGGAAATTTATTTCATCTCCATGTGATTGCGCCTGTTGCCGCAATTCATCTTGTGTTTGAGCCATATCCTGAGACTGCAATTCATTAATCTGTTTGTGATGTTCAATTGATTGTTCCGCAAGCGCCAGCTTGGTTTGCGCTGCTTGAATCTGCCGCTCAAGTGCCGCGCTTTCGACAACGCGACCCCAGCTACGACCAATCCAGAGACCAACTGTAAGAGAGGCTATCAGCAAAAATGCAATCAGAATTAATGTCATCGTTGAAGTCATTAAATACTTACCTTAAAAAACGGTTCATGGTATTTTTCTACATTATTCTAGGAGGTATCAAGTGAAATTTCAAGCCATCCAGCTTCTGTTCTTCCTTGGCATATCCGCTGTCTTTGGCTTTGCCAAAGACGCAAAGCCAACATCAAAGCCAATTTTAAACCAAAAAACGCAGGTCAGGCTTGTTGATTACATAAAACCCTTTGTTGGCACTAAGGGCGAAGGCAACACTTACCCCGGCCCATCTACTCCATTTGGCATGGCACAATTTGGGCCTGATACGGAAAACTCGCTGTGGGCAACAGCCTCGGGCTATGACTACAGAGATACATCTATCATGGGGTTCAGTTGTACACACTTGAGCGGTACCGGAATACCTGATCTGGGCGACTTTCTGTTTATGCCTCAGACAGGAGATCCAAAGTTTGTTCCCGGCAGCAAAGAAGACCCTGATTCAGGGTATCGCCAGAGATACTCGCATGACAATGAATCAGCCTACTGCGGCTACTATCAGGTAATGTTGGAAAATGGTGTCAATGTTGAACTGACCGCCGCAGATCGCTCTGGTATCATGCGCTTTACATTTCCGACGAGCGATCAAGCCTCCATCATGACAGACCTGCACCACCAGTTGCACGGTAAAAGGTTCAAGATCATCTGGTCTCATCTGCGCGTTGAAGACAGCCAGACTGTGACTGGTTTTCACTTGGTAAACGGCTGGGGCAAAGAGCGCTATATATATTTCGCGGCAAAGTATTCAAGACCATTTGACGATCATCTGATAATGGCGGATGGCAAACCACACATCTACGACACATACCGCTTCCGCAGCCGCAATGAGGCATCGGGTCAAAACCTGCAGTTTTTAGCTAAATACAAGACAAAAAAAGATGAGGTAATACAAGTAAAGATTGGAATTTCGCCTGTTGGTGCCAACAACGCCATGATGAATCTCGATGCCGAAATTCCTCACTGGGACTTTAAAAAAGTTGTAGCCCAGACACAGGAAAAGTGGGAAAAAGAGCTTCAAATGGCGGAAATCGAAGGTTCGTTGAAAGAAAAGGAGACCTTCTACACAGCTTTATATCACGCTTTTCTCACGCCAAATGTCTACCAGGACATCAATGGAGAATTTCGTGGGTTGGACTACAACATCCACAAGGCGCAAGGTTATACAAGATATTCGGTTTTTTCACTGTGGGACACATACCGCGCCACTCATCCGCTTTTCAACCTATTACAACCCAAGCGCAACGCCGACATGATTAATTCCATGCTGACACATTACGATCAAAGTGTTGACAAGCTGCTGCCAGTATGGGAATTGAACGGAAACGAGACCTGGTGCATGATCGGCTACCATGCCGTTCCTGTAATAGTTGACGCGTATATAAAGGGAATAAGTGAATTCGATTCCATAAGAGCTTATGAGGCGATTAAAACAACGGCCATGAATCCCGACTACGATAGCGTTGCCACATTCGCAAAAATAGGATATGTCCCATTCGACAAGGAAAATGAGTCACTCTCTAAAACATTGGAATACGCCTTTGACGATTACTGCATAGCCCAAATGGCCAAAGCTCTGGGAAAAACTGAGGATTACAACTACTTTATGAAACGCGCAGGGAATTACAAAAACATATTTGACCCTTCCACCGGATGGATGCGCCCAAAAGATTCAAACGGCAACTGGCGCACTCCATTTGATCCCCATGACTACGGCGGCGGAGCGGCAAATTTTGGCGATATTACGGAGGGCACAAGTGCCCAGTACTCTTGGTATGTTCCCCACGATGTTCCCGGCCTGATTTCCCTGATGGACGGAAAAGACGCTTTCATTAAACGATTAGACGAATTGTTTACATACAAGGGTAAGGTGTCAACCGGTGAAGACAATGAAGATGAAGGGCGCATTGGTGAGTACTGGCACGGCAATGAGCCCAGCCATCACATTATTTACCTCTATTCCTACGCAGGCCAGCCATCAAAGGCCGCGCAGCGCATACACGAAGTCATACGCTCACAGTACGGCAATCGGCCTGATTCCCTGAGTGGCAACGATGATTGTGGCCAGATGTCGGCTTGGTATATTTTCAGCGTAATGGGCTTTTATCCTGTTTGCCCTGGTAGCAGCCACTACACAATCGGAAGCCCCTGTCTGCCCAAAGTCGCAATGCGTCTGGGAAATGGAAAAGACCTAGTCATACAGGCCAATGGCTTGTCTGAAAAGAACATCTATGTCCAATCCCTGAAAGTAAATGGAAAAGACTGGAACAATCCATTCCTGCCCCACAATGAAATAAAAGATGGCGGCAAACTGGTTTTCACAATGGGGCCAAAACCGAGCAAGTGGGGGACAGCCCCTGTTATTCCAGATTGATTTATAGTGGTGTAACTACGAAAAATTAAACCGCTATACCGATTTCGCAGACAGCCCTTTCCAAGCGGCTCATCAAGCTGGGCCTGACATATAAATATAGATACTTGAAAGATAGCGGTTTAACTTTCCGTGTAAGCCCCAGGCTTTGCCTGGGGACTAACAAAGTTTGACAATTACGGGAACATAAGAAAGCCTCCTAAAAGTGAACCGACCAAAGTTCTGAAGATAGG
>JAIRRD010000037.1 GCA_031256155.1 Holophagales bacterium | reverse complement strand
TCAATTACGTGATGCGCAGCAAGAACTTCCTGACCCCAAGGACAAGTGCGGGACAAACAGGCGAACAGGGCGGAGATAGCCTGTATCTCTGCTTCCAAACCAGTTTTTAAGTAATGTGGCCGTTTAACTTGCGGAGCATTGTGATGCTCCGCAAGCTAAACGGCCACATTACTTAAAAACTGGTCTGGAAGCAGACATACAGAGTGTCTCCGCCCTGTTCACCTTTTTGTCCCGCGCTTGCCCTTGGGGTCAAGAAGTTCTTGCTGCGCATCACGTAATTGACTTTTATGTTGGCGTTCTTGATTTTATCAGGCATGAAGGCATAGGTATAACCCAGCGTGATTTCGCTGTAATTGGGCGTGTAGTCTGTGCCGGCCGCTGTGCTTACATATGGATTAGTGTCCCCGTACCACTTGTCGCCCGAGTTGTAGTTAAGGTTGTCGTAACGGGCAATGAGTGAGTGGCTGCCGAATGTATAGCCAAGTGTCCCGACATAGCCCATAAAACTTTGATCCATGTGCTTTCTATTAGTGTTTATGGAGCCTAAAGAAGGATAGAGTCTTCCGATAGTTCCTGTGATGAATTCAAAAGAGGCGTGTATTTTGTCATCCTGAAAGCGGTAATAGGCACCCATCTGGTTTGTCTTATCCTTGTTGTCCAGGACTTCTTCGGGTGTGGGAGCGCCTGAGCCATTGAAGTTCCCGCCAGTCAGACTGCCGGTATCTGTCAAATTAGTAGAACCTTGCAATGTGTAAGCGCCAAAACTGTGCAGTTTGCCATAGCCCATTTCAAGCCTGGCTACCATGTCTTTTTGTGCATTATTGTCGTTATTCTTGGCGTTGGCGTTGAAGAGTCCTACGTGAAGGCGGCCATTAATGGCCTTTGAGTCGCCAAAGCCGATGCTGGCCACAGCGCCGCGATCCCTGACATCGCCAAATCTCTTGGCCATCTGTGAGCGCTCAATCAGCATCAGTTCTGATGATGATGTCATGCCTTCCAGCGTCTGAAGGTTCTTGAACTGACCAACCTTGATCTCAATTTTGCCAGGCAGTTTGTACTTTGCGGAGACATCCTGCAAAATGGGGAGCGAAGTGATTGTTGGGTCGAACATGACTTCCCAATCAACATTGTCGCCAACATTGCCAGCCAGCTTGATTTCTGTTCGTCGAACGGCAAAGCCGTTTTCCCTGAACTCGCCACGTATGTCATAAGGACCCGTATTAGAGTTAAGTCGGAGGTTGTTATCCATCATCTGTGTGTACCAGACCTGGACGAGGCCGGTGATTTTGGGTGTCTGAGCTGCGGCTGGCAGACCGGCTACCAGGAGCAGCGAGACTAAGGATGTGTTTTTCAAGTTGAACATGTGTTCTCCAAAAAGACCATTCGCGGTCAACAAATAATCAGGGTGCTATGTAAAACCTCTGTTAAATCAATGTAAGAAACGGCGTATTTGTGTGTTATTTTGCGGAAAAGTTTAAAGATTCCGTGTGAAATGTGCCATTTCACACGGAATGAAGTCTGGCGACCGACGGGTTTGTTTAGAGAATTTGGCTGAAGTTAGCTCAAAAAAAGTCTGTTGTCTCTATAGTATTTCTTTGCCAGTGCGGAGAATCTCTTTTACAAAAGGATTGTCGTTTTCGAGTTCAGAGGTTTCGAAGACTATCGGTTCAAAGTAAACATCTTCGTAGCCACGCATTAGCACAAGCAAGTCTTTGATGATGTCTACCCGTCTTTTGCCGCCGTAGCTATCCAGAAAAAAGCAAATATCTATGTCGCTCTGGTCTGTTGCCGTGCCTTTGGCGTAGGAGCCGAACAGCACCGCCTTGTCCACAGGCATGACGCGCCTTACGTCATCAGCGTATCGCCTACAAACCTGGGCTACGGTTTCAATGTCAGCAACCATGCAAATACCTCTACTGTTTTAGAATACGTTGCGTTGGCTTCCTGTCCGTCCATCTGCGAACTCAGATTACTCTTATATTCAGGGTAGCGGTTATTTAAGTAGTAGGAAGACAGTGCAGAAAAAAAGTCCAGGGTTTCAGTCGGTAGTTCAGACGGCAGTTTGTTTTTGAAACGCCCGATTATTGTCTAAATGCTGTGCGTTTTAGGAATGTTGTCATCCAGATACAGAACATACAACCCTTTGGCGAGTTTCTCTACGGCCTGTTGGCACATAAACGCCACGTACAACCAGAGGCCGCCATTCAGCATGGTCTCTGCTACCCGCAGGTCGTACTGCGCTACATCCAGCCAGTACTCAAATTTTTCTTGCGAACTCATCGCCATAACAATTCCATCTTATAGCACAGAGGTTTGTTTAGAGAATTTGGCTGAAGTTAGCTCAAAAATACAGCCCCAAAACCTTCTGTCCCGAAATTGCGGAACGCGATTTTGAGACAGAATTGTTATACTGCTAAAAGAAAAGCGGCCATGACTACTCTTGCCCTGAAATACCGACCCCGTATCCTCGCTGACCTGGTGGGACAGGAAGCGAGCGTAAAGGCGCTCACCAATGCGCTGCTCAGAGCCAAAGTGTCTGGCGCTATACACCATCAGGCTTTTTTGTTTGCCGGCGTGAGAGGCACCGGTAAAACCAGTAGTGCGCGCATTTTAGCCAGGGCGCTGAATTGTGTTGAAGGCCCAACACCGACACCATGCGGTATCTGTGATGCCTGTGTTGCTTCCGAACAGCCTGACCGCAATTTGGATATAGTTGAAATTGATGCCGCCAGCCGGGCCAGTGTGGAAGACGCCAGGGCACTGCGGGAACAGGTGCAGACGCGGCCAGCCTTTTGCCGTTATCGCGTCTATATCATTGACGAAGTCCACATGCTCTCCCGTCAGGCTTTTGATGCACTGCTCAAGATTCTGGAAGAACCGCCACCGCACGCTGTTTTTGTGCTGGCTACAACGGAACTCCAGGATGTCCCGGACACAATCAAGAGCCGCGTACAAATCTTTCCTTTCCGACTCATCCCCGTTGGCCTCATTGAGGGCAGGCTTCAACATGTGTGCGATTCAGAAGGCGTTGTCTCTGAACCGGGCAGTCTGCGTCTGGTGGCAGAGGCGGGGCAGGGTTCCATGCGTGATGCGCTGACTACTCTGGATCGCGTTATTTCAGCCGGTGATGGTCAGGTAATGGAGTCATTGGTCAGAGAGCAGCTTGGAATTGTCCCCGCCGTCAGGGTCAGGGGCATGCTGGATTCGCTATTGGCTGGCGATGCTGTCGCAATCCTGAATCACTGCGATGCCCTGGCCGGTTTGGGTGCTGATTGGGCCAATTTCTGGAAAGAACTGATGCTGGCTTTCAGGGACTATCTGGAAAATATTACACGCAAGGGCGCACAGCCCCATGAAATCATGCGTCTGGCCCGCATGTTGAACTTATTGCTCCAAAGAGAGAGAGACTTGAGGGATTCAAGTCTGCCCCAGGTGGTTGTGGAATTAGCTCTGATTACAGCCGCGCAGCTGCCGCATTTGGCTCCGCTGGACGCGCTGGTCAAAGCCGCGCCCGCGTCATCATTATCTGCATTGCCGCCTGTGCCAGCTCCAACTGTATCTCCATCTACATCTCCCTCTGTATATCAACCGATGCGAGAGCAAGGACGTTTTTCCGCACATTCGCCCTCATCGCCCTCACCGCCGCCTTCATCGCCGCCACCACAGAGCCAGACACAGCCGCCATCTGCAGCAAAACAGTCAGTAGTGCCATCCGGTCCGGTTAAGCCCTCCGCCCCTGCCCCAACTCCGACAGTGTCAGCCAGCGCGGAAGAACTGGTTGAACAAGACCCAAAACTCAGACAGCTCCTGCAAGACACATCAGGCGAAATCGTTGAAATCCTGAAAATGAAATTGCTGTAAAAACGACAAAGTGTTATTGTTATGTTGTTACTTTGGAGTAAATCATGAAATCTTTTTTCCAGTCGTGTTTAGGTACGATGTTCGCCCTGATTCTGCTTGTTGGCGGTGTTTTTGGTTTACTTGTTGTATTTGCCAGATATGCGGGGCCTCAGGCTCCGTCAGTGCCAAATAAAGCAATTCTGGTTCTAGGTCTGGACAGAAGTCTGCCTGACCGCCAAAAACAGGATGACCCGACCACCGCTATACAAAAGGCATTGCAGGGCAACATGAATCAGGATTTGTCATTGCCAACACTTATTAACGCGTTGGACAAAGCTGCTACTAACCCAA
>JAIRRD010000053.1 GCA_031256155.1 Holophagales bacterium | reverse complement strand
AAATTTAGACGCAGTAGTGTCTGTCACGGCCGCAACTTTTGCCTGTACGTCCGCCTGTTCTAAGAGCTTTGCTGTTGCTTCGTTCAGCAAGCCTAAGTCCATCTTTGCTAAGTCTATGGCCGCATTTTGGTCAAAGAGTTCACGGAAAATATTCAGCTTGTCCTTGTCTCCAATGGCATTCCCGCCAGCGTCTTTAGCTGTGCTGATGGCGTGTATGATTTTGTTGATATTGCCCATCTTTGAACCGGATTCATCAGCAAGAAGGTTGCCCTCCTTGTCAAAAGCCTGATCCATCAGGTTGCCAATGCCAAACTTTTGCATAGTGGCCGCCGTGTCCATCACACGCCAGCCCTTGCCATGCTGCATCTTTTCGCCAAGGCGTGGCAGGTTGGACAGAATAGCCGATACAGCCCCCTCGCTGTTTTCCGAGCCGCCTATAGCAAATGCGGCTTTGAGCTTACTTATATCAGCAAGGTCGTCCGCACCTTTGAATCCCAGCCCCTCGCCCTGTTTTGCCAGCGTGGTCAGTGAAGCCAGCGTCTCGCCTATATCCGTGCCGGAAGCGTGTGCGCCGCCGACAACAATCTTGGATAGCGCGTCAAAATCAGCAACACCTGCATTTTGAGCCAACTGCGCAACCTGTGTGCCAGCCGCTCGGTTGTCCATACCGCCAAGCAATGCTATCTTGTCAGCAACAGTATCAACTGCCTCACCAACCTTATCCACGCCAGCCGTTACGCTAGGCAGTGCATTCCCAAACTGGTCAACCAGAAGGCTGGTAGTTTTATTCCACTCGCCTGTCACAGCATCCGCTTTTACGATGGCGGACGATGCTTTGTTGATTTGTGCGCTGGCCTTGCCCACACCTGTCATACCGCCGGAAACGGCTTTGGTCGCCTTTGTCACAGCACCAAGCCGTTCCGTCAGTTTCTGCAACGGCTCCGTGATGGCATCTATCAGCCTGAAAGCTATACCAACTTTAAGTTCTGACATTCTTTACTTTCCACAATGTGCCGTAATGTGCCGTGCCGTAAACAAGGGGAACGCAGACTAGCGGCACTTGGCTCCAACGCTGCATCGGCAGCGTTGGGGTTTAGTGCCTATGACTGCGTTAAAGGAAGGGGATTCCCCCGCCCCAGCCGGCGCGAATTTACTTCGCGTTGGCTGAACGATTGTATTCCTGCGCGGCTTCCAGCCACCGCTGTATCTCGTCACAATCCATATCCAAAACGTCCGTGAGGCTCATGTTTACGAACTTCGCAAGCCCCAGCAGTGTCAGGTCGTCAAAAACTAAAAATTTCCGGGAAGGTTTTCCCCCAGAAAATTCAGGTCATCAAGGTCGAGGTCTAAAATCTGTTCAGGATTCACAGGAGCGTTGTCAATAGTGACGATGCGAGATAACAGCACGGCCGTAGCACGCATGTTGTTCTGTTTCTTGCCGGAGTTGTCAATCGCCAGTTCTGAATCCTTGCCCTTCGGCTTGCGTGTAAATCGCGCTACGCGCCCGTCTGACAGCCGAATCTGTGGTAGTCCGTTGCTGCCTGTTGTTAAGCGGGAACCCGCATCTAAAGTTTCAACAGCGGTTATTTCCATTGTGTCCATATGCTCTCCTTGCCTTATCTGGCTATGATGTTGTTATTGGTTGCGTTCAGGTTCATTCCCAAAACCTCGTGTTTATTTGAAAGTCCGGTTAAATCAAAGAGCGTCACTCCTTCTACTTCCAGCTTGTATGACAGGACACTGGCCGTGAAATCCATCTCCACAGCCTCGCCGTTCTTTACAGCGCCGGGCGTTGTCTCTGTAAACATAACCTGCATGTAGGCTACGACCTGTTTTTCACTCAAACGCCCCTGCGCGTCATCATATTCAACAAGGTCTGAATACACCTGTAGTGAGTGAACATGCGCTGTATTGAGCGATGCGGCCACAAAAGACGGGTCAAAGTCGCCTTTGATTTTTAGTTCCATAGGCTCAACACCTATCGGAATGTTAAAAGAGAATTTAAGCGCGGTTGGCGCGTGTGTGGTGGTTTTGTGCTTCACAGACGGAAGCGTTATCTCAGATGCCACATGGGGCATGTTAGAGCCGTTCAGATATATGTTTGCGCTGTGCAGTTTAAATACGTTTGCCATGATTTTCTATCTCTCCTTATCCGCCGTAAAGGTTTTTGAGCCATGTAGTATCAATGGCCGCTCGGACTGTTATCTTGTCAATAGGGAGCGGGGGCAGGAAGCTCAGCTCATAGAACACCTTGCCCAAAGACATTTCAGAAATAGGGTTCTCAGCTTCCGGCCAGGTAAAACTACCGCCGATTAAAGCACCCTGACGTATCAGGTTTTCTATGATGCCCAGAACGTCTTCCCTTGCCGAATTGAGGACGGGCTTGGTCAGCGGTCTGTCCATGTAACCCACCAGAATCCGCTCTACACATTCCTGCAAATAGTCCGCAACCACGCGCACATTGATGAAGTTTATGGGGTGTGTTTCGCTAGGCCAGGCGGCGCTGCGGTTGCCCCAGGTCGTAAAGCCTTTGCCGAATGGCCTTACAATCGTGACTATGCCGACTTCGTTCAAAAGATTGGCTTCACAATTCGGGTCATTGACAGACCACTGTATAGGTGTTTCAAGTGCCTGCACACGTCTGAGTTCATGATTGCTGGGTGATGTCCAGAAGTTCACTGTCATGTCCACGTTACAGGCCAGACCAGCTAAGTTCTGGCTGTAAGGCTCCATGACTGGTTGCTCTGTTCGCTTGTCCATGACTTCAACTTGCGGATAACACAGGACGGCACGGGGTGTGCTTGTTCCGAGGTTTATGACACCATCCGGCCCACGGCCTTCAATGACCTGCTGTATAGTGGCACCCACAGGCACATCCAGATAGGCGTGCGCTCTCAGCTTTTCGGCCATTGACAGCAGGGCTGTGGCCACACTGCTGCCGATTGGATAACCGGGTGCAATGAGTATACGGGGTTTGTAGCCAAGTCGTGACGGGACATCGGCAAAAGCCTGTATGCCTGTCCGCAGTCCGGCGGCGTTAATGCCTCCAGCCACTTCCTTACCTGTGACCAAACTTGGGTCTCCGTATTCGTAGGTAACAGTCAGCTCCGCTTTTGGAGGCAACGCGCCGTCTTTCATGCGTGTGATAATGCCGTATACGCTGTCCAGCTTATAGTCTGTGCCTTCTGTTACCGCTGTTCCCTGATATGAAACAGTGGCAGTGATAATGCCCATGTTTGTCAGTTGCCCGTTGCCTCTGTCATCCAGTGTCACGGTTTCGCCTGTGACTTGTGATTTGTGTGTGGATGGGTCAAAGACATCAATGACTATCACTCTGGCCGTTCCATAATCCAGAATTGCGTTGAGCGCGTTTGGTATGGTGTAGCCGGGTAAATCAGGCCCAAAGTCGGCGGCTGTTTTGTCACTCGTAACCAGCACAGGTTTGCCGTCTGGTTTGGCACCTAAAAAGTTTGGCGCTGTGCCTATAAGACCAATCACTGCCGTTGGCGGTGCGTTGACACCACGTATGCCAGACAGTGTTTCGTTTATCTCTATCCCGTGATGATAACCCGCCATTAGCGTCTCCTCTTTGAATTGGGTTCAGATACTGTTTCAAATACGGTCTCGGCCTCTGTTTCTGTCTCAGCGGCCACGGCCACCGGTTCAGGTGCTGACACGGCCTCCGCTACATGCCCCATCAGGTGCTGAAGAGGTCTTTGTAACAAGTTCCGCGCTATGAGGCTCTTGACATAGGGATTCTCAGGGTCGAGTTCTGCTATCTTGCCAGGACGCAGTGGAACTTCAGTCTCTGTGAGTTTGCCACTGGCATCCTTTTCGCGCAGTGTCACCCATGAAGGGGCGCCTGTGTATATGTACTTAATTTTTGTCATTGCTTAACCTCATCTAAAATTATTTCGTTTGTGTAGGCATCGCGTGCGATGATGTGGGAAATTGGCTTGTCCGCCTCTGGCGGCCGTGCAAAGGCAGGAACACCAATCAAGATAATTTCCAGCGAATACCACCATTGCCCGACAGTTCTGCCCATGAACGTGTCTTTTGAGATACGGATGGGCGACATGATGCCCTTCAGTTTTTTCCCTTGTAGTGCCAGCCGCAGCCTCTCAAGAAGCTCCATAGCCCCGCTGTGACCACTCATTGACCTTGAAATTACAACCAGTTCAAAGCTGATATTACGCATCTGTGCCTGTGTGCCGAGCTTTGGCATATCAAAGGAGCCGCCCCGATACCCCAAAAGAATTTCAGCATTGCCGAGCATCTTGTGAGATTCGATGTTGTCAGGGAAAGCCGTGACAGGCGCCTCCTTGCCAAATTCACTCTGCACAATAGCTTTAATGGCTGCTTCCAACTCAACAGGAGTTACAGCGCACCTCTCTGTTTTTTCGTCTGTGGCGGCCATCATGCGTCCCTCAGCGACCGTCTGTCAAACAAACGTGTCGCGCTGGTTATCTGTACCTGTCCAACAATGGCGGGTGATTTTGACAATGGCAATCCAAGGTCAAGCTCACCCTTGCGAATTTCAGTCAGTCGTTTCCTGGCATCCTCGTATCGCTTCCTGGCATCCTCAACTGTCTGGTCAGGCCGCAGCACTAACAGGCGATAAATAGCAATGTCAGCCGCGACTTGAGTTAAAACAGGCGGAATGAACGGGAGTGGCAGTACAAACCGCCCCTGCAAATAGCTGTTCACCTCTGCTGTAGCATCGTCCAGTGCGCGTTTGACAAGGGCACTCTTTGCGGGATCGTCCCCGTCAATGGTTTGCACCAGCGTAACGCCGAAGCGTGCGTGTAGCTCTTTAGCAGAAGCGTATTGCATCATTCGCCGCCGTCAAGTTCTGCCAATTCAACGTCTTTTTCGACAACGACCAGATTGCTCTCGGCCTTGAGTGCCTTTACCTGCTCCTTTGTGAACTCTGAGAGCGGAACCTGTGTAGCCGTCTTTGTCCAACGCCGTCCTGCACGGCAAAAGGAATCTGGTCTGCTCGTTATCTCAAGAACCGCAACGGTCTTTTTGTTGGTTTGATTGGTTTGATTAGAATTGTTCGACATTTATACCTCAATCCAGATAAGGGGAAACGACTATGTCTACAGCATTGAGTAAGGTGTTTGTGGCACCGGCTGCATTGCGTTCGGCTTTAATCAACTCAACCGCTTGCTGTTCATTGCCCGGCCCGACCAGTAACAGGTTTGGCCTTAATCCTAAGGGGCGGCCTTCGGGGCTTCTCAGCTTGCTCATAGATTCCCGTGCGGCCACAAAATTTTCTTTGTTCAGTTCGGCCTTGCTGCCGAATGCCATTTGCCAGAAGCCAAAACCTACGTTGGAACGCCCGTCAACGCCGTATATGTATTGATTCTTAAAGAATACATTGGGGTCTTCCTCCTTTATCAGGTGGACAAACTTGTAATCTTTGCGAATCTGATAAATGAGCGGCTTCAGGCTCCTTGTGGTGCTTAACAGAAACCAGGGCTTGTCTGTACCGCTCTGCATGTTGGACACTGTTGTCTCACCAACGGGGTGGTCTGCGTCAAAGAAGGGCTGGCCGTCAAAGCACTTTTCGCTAAACCCGTTCCGCAGCAGTCCAAAGACCAGCTCATCCGGGTGTGTGGCAGCGGCGCGGCCCATTTCTGCCATCATGGGGCTGTAAATGCCGTATTGGTCGTCCTCTATGTCGTTTCGCTCCACACTGACCGTGACTTCAAAGTTGCGGTTCTTTATGGAATAGTCATGAGTTTCGAGGTTCCTGACCTGCCTGTCGCCTATCCACTCCCGCAGCATAGGCCACTGACCCAGCCATGCGTATTTTTCAGAGCGTGTTGATGAGGTTATCGGCGTGGCTATCTCAGTCCACATTGGCTTGACACCCTCAAAGGCGTTCTGAAATGACGCTTTGTAGCCGATAAAAAGGTTTGAAAGTGCAGATTGATTAATAATCATTTAGTCTCCAAAAAAATGAGGTGAATTCCCCTTTTCATTCCATGCCATGCCAAAGCAAGGGGGCGCGGGGGAAGGGGATTCCCCCGCCCAGACATGCGCGGATTCACTCCGCGCATGTCTAACCAACATCTACCCAGGCGATGGCATCATTGCCCTTGCCCTCAACATCTTTGAGTATTCCGGCGGCATAAGGCCCCGTTGCGCCAACAGCTTGGTCATCCATCAGATAGACCGGTTTGCCTATGTGTGTCCGGTTAATAGTGCCGTTTGTCTTTAAGCCAAAGCATCCAGATTCAATTTCAACAGTGCAATCACCATCACCGCCCAGACGGTTGTCAACGGACTTCAGAGCCATGCCCCGCGCTATACCCATCGCGCCGCCCGGTCTGACAAAGCCGTTGGGGTCAATAACGACTATTGCCCCGGCAAATATCTGATAACCAGCCGCTACCGGGTCCTGATACAGCGCGGCGATGCGCTTGGGTGTGTCTCTGTCACAAGTAAGGGCTGTCATTATTCGGCCTCCTCTTTCTGGCTTTCCAGTGTTTTCAGATACCTTGCTGGGTCAATACCCATCGCCGCAGCGATATTCTTTTGTTCCGGTGTTAAAGCACCTGTTGCCGCTGCCATTGCCGTTTCCGGCTTTGAGGCCAACCGGCTGTTTGAACTGTTGGACGAGACTGTGACAGGTGCTTTATCAGCAAAGTCCTTAAACCCCGCCAAATCGCGGCTGGCATAACTGACAGCCCAGTTCTTTTGAGCGGGTGTAATTTTCCCCGCGCTCATGGCAGCCGCTACAGCACTGTCCGCTTTCTCTTTTGCCTGTGCAGTTTCCAACTGTGCAAGGCGGCTGTTGACGGACTTAAAGATTTCCATCGGCACATACTTTGAGGGGTCTGAGAGTCTGGATTGTGCCTCCTCTTTTGTCTCCTCATTCGCGTCCTCGGTGGCATCTTCTTTCGATTCCGCCGATTCGTTCTTGTTTGTCAGCTCGCCAAGGGCTTTGAGTATCTCGTCTTCCGAGGCACTCGCGTCTAAGCCTAAAAGCTCACAGAGCTTTGCATTAAAATCCATTGCTGTAACCTCCTCACGGCTTGCCGCCGCTGTAAGATATAAATTCGGCGTGTTTGTCAGCGCGGCCATAGTCAACGCCATTACTTGACCGCTCTTGTCATGAATAAAGACAGGGCTTATATAGCGATATTCTTTATCGCGTAAACATGCTTGCGCTTTGGCTGTCCACTCCACGCGCCCCCAAAGCCCATTGGCACGTGATTCCAATTGCTTAATCCATCCGGCTGCCGGTATGGGGCCGGATTTGTCTTTTGCCTCAAGGCTCTGATGTTCGTAATCCACAGGCAGGTCGCACTTGAGACTCGCAAAAGCCTCAAGCACCGCCCGCTCCGCATAGGGATTGAAAACATAAGGCCCGCGCCCATCCCGCCCGTGAAATGTCCCGGCGGGAAGCAGGTGATACCACTCCGGCAGCAGACCGTCCGAAATGGATGGCAGTTGACTGGAATGACGGTCGGTTTTGGCACTTCGTTTTCTCAAAATAAAATTCTCCTGACCGCGCCGCTGTGTGAACAGATGACGCGCCTCGTATAAAAGATCGTTTTGTGATTCGGATATTTTTATGAAAGCATTTTAGAAAAAAAGGATTCCATGTGAAATGCCACAAGGCGGCATTTCACATGGAATGGGGTCTGGGGAGGGGGCGGATTATTTTGTGGTGTGATATAGCGGTTTAACTACAATAAGTTAAACCGCTATATCAGAGCGAGTGAATGTCCCGATTTCATTCAGAACGCCTGCACCACCAAAAACAAAAGGTCCTCGGATATTGGTATCAAGATAATAAACCCAGTATACGCCAAAATCTAATCTGTTTGCTTTATTCCTGCGTAATTCTGCCCCAAAATATTCTTTCCCCTCTGTGAAGTGGGTATAACCAAAACATTTTTTCATAAAGAGTATTGAGCCTTTAATTTGCTTTATCTCTAAACTTTTGTGCATCACTTAAAAAGGTATCCAGCGGTACATCCACGTAGAGTCTTTGCCGCCATTCAGTATAGTCAAAAGGTTCGCGTCGCATGAGGGCAACAAAGCGTTCTGCTTCTACAAGCCCAAGTTGTTCCGAGAGGATGCGCATTCCCTTGTCTTTAAGCACTGTATTACTAACCATCTGCATACCTCCTGACAAAATCAATTGGGTTTATTACCTCGGTTCCGGTTATCGGCTTGTTGAGAATTTTCTTGTCAACCGTCAAGAAATAACCCGCACCCATAACAATAGCACAAGCAACATGGGAAGCGTCCATCTGGCGCAGACCAAGCTGCATCAACTCAAGTGCTTTGTCCGAAAGTTCTTTGGAAAAATTACAGTCAGCGAAAGCCAGTTCTTTCCATTCTGCGATTCTGTTTCGCACTTCTTCAAAAGGATGTGAAGCATTTTCATAATCCAACACAAATGACCACAGCAATTGAAATTTCCCCTTCCGCACCAGTTCCTGTACGTGTAGCTTTGCTTCAGTTTCCAGGTGAACGATAAGCGATGACTGGTCATCAAAAGGTCTGTTAAAACAACAATTATCCAAATATACCTTCATCGGCTCGCATCCTCCCAAGTACCAGTTTGATACAGCAAATAGAGCTTTTCAACTTTGAAAAAGTTGAAAAGACACGGAGTGCTTAGGCTGCGTTGAGAGTGGAGCGAGCCGCCATCGGCGGGAAGCGAAATGGGAGTAGGCGGTAATTGCCTGTCTGTACTGTTTGTCAAGGGCGTTGGCTATATAGCAATTTTCGCTTTCATAGCCCATTTACGGCGAGCCAAGCTCGCCTATGAGCTATGAGCGGCCGTGATTCGCAAGCGAATCCCGGCATAGCGGTTTAACTACAATAAGTTAAACCGCTATAATCCACACATTCAAAACCAGTTGTGATGATTTAACCAATCAATTATCGCTTTTTGGTAAGAAACTTGCAAGGACAACACAGGGATGACATTTAGCGGTTCCCCTATTGATCAGCAATTTTTCCTGTAGTTTCGGCTACGCCTTCCGTTTCGTTCCCCGCCTATGGCGGCTCTCTACACTCTTAACGCAGCCTCTGCACTCCGTGCAATTCCCAAGGGGAATGGCTATAAAGAACAGGTCAACCAACAAACTCACCATAACACCACACACAGACAGTTACATCTTCAGAGGGCAACATGAGCGTACCAACAAAAAAACAACACAGAGAAACTATGATAAACAGAGAAGCCAATGAAGAATGGCATACAAGCAGTAACCGTGACATAACCATCAGGAGAAGAGTAGCATATCATCACTCACCTCCTCCAGATTCCGTATGGTCAGCCCTGACCATGGTTGTCAGGAATCTGTTTGCAAAGAATTGAAAAGGGCTGTTATGAAGAATCATGTAACAACATTGTCAACAGTGAACCTGGCGGCTATTAATACGAATGATGCAAGAGTATTAAAGGGGATAATACTGAATATCCCCAAAGAGGAGCGTGGTGTAGCAAAAAAATTGGGAGCCAGGTATGATCGGAGTAGCCGTGCCTGGGTTATTCCAGAAGAAATCAGTGATTATGAACCCTTAAAAAAATGGATGATAGATCCATCTATTTCTGTATCAATAATGAAATCAGAGTTTTTTGATTTTAAAAAGAAAATAATGTTAAACATTCCAAAGAAAGAACGTAATAAAGCTAAAGAATTGGGAGCCAGGTATGATCGGAGTAGCCGTGCCTGGGTTATTCCAGAAGAAATCAGTGATTATGAACCTTTAAAAAAATGGATTGTAAAGGAGGAAGTCTTAACAGAATTTCCAGAAAATCAAAAAATAGCTGCTTACAGTAATGTTTTCAAGGATTTAGGAATTTTTATCAGCAGTCCATGTCTTCGTTATTTTATTTTGGATTATGCACGTCTTATCAGCAAACCAAAAGAGGATTTGTCAGAAGTTGATTTAAGATCAGTTATCAAAGATATTTTGACAGAGGCATTGAAAGATTTTAGCATTAAAGTATCATCCGAGTATGCTCGTCTTTTATATTTTTAATGGGTTCAGAATAATGGAGATATATAGCTATAAGACATTGCTCTAGGAGTGTCATACGGGTATGCTCAAGCTGAAACCCTTCCTCACAATCATTTTTTCACTTTCGCTAGCCTTTGCTGCGCCGCTGGCCGCCCAATCGTTTTCTCTCAGAAATGCCTGCTTGCTGTTGCACTTCGGGGAAGCCGGCGGACCCGCTCATAATGCTTGGCGTTCTGTCTCAACTTCGAATGAGCTGTTGGAGATGAGGATCGCATATCGTCCAATAAAACCGGATTCCACTGAATATCTCCAAACAGTAAGTAAACTGGGTTTTGCGAGCGTGTCAAAGTGGGCACTCGTGCATGGCGACAGCAGCGGCATGATGCGTACCTTGGCCCAATGGGAGGGGGCACCAGCCATCGCGGACATACAGAATGCATTGGCAGACGCGGGAATTAAAAACCCCATAGCCCAGCTAAGGGATTTTCTCAAGAAACACCCAGAAAACCTCGAAGCAAGGGCTGAGCTTTTGATCCGCCTGAGGCAGGTTGCCGAGCAACGCACCCAGCTAGTGTCTAATTGCAAAAGTTATCAGTCTTATTTGACAACTGTGTGCCCCTGATTTCCCGTTTGCGCCAGATGAAGGGCTTCGCTGTTGAGTTGTAAGCCTCTACGAATTTCT
>JAIRRD010000029.1 GCA_031256155.1 Holophagales bacterium | reverse complement strand
CATGGTACCGGAAATCATCTTTGAGGATGTACCTCACTACAGCGGGGAGGCTTGGAACATAGGAGCCTCAAAGGAATACCCCATAGAATTGTTCAAAACCGAGGCAAGAAAAGGGGATGAATCTATCCTGGACTATAGGATGCTGGAGGCAGAATGAGTTGTCCATGCAATAACACAATAGAATGTCCTTGCACTTATTCCTGCTCACGGCGGGGAAAGTGCTGCGATTGCGTAGGCTTCCATCAGAAGTCGGACGAGTTTCCGGCTTGTTTCTTCAGTAAAGAAGGCGAAGCCACTTACGACCGCAGCTTTGCCGCCCTCAAGAGAGACAGGGAAAGGAAATGACGACATGGGGTCACCTAAAATTCACTCCCAGGTGCCGTGATAGGTCGCAGCGCCATCTTGTGGCACGTTGGATGTTTTGGAGAAGACAGCAGAAACAGGCCCGCCCTTTTGTAACTGTGAGAAGGTGCCCGTCAGTTGACGACCCTGACCAAGGCGGAGCTTCATCGTTGCGCGGTTAGCTTCGTCGTTCCACCATAAATTCAGTGCATCGCCCTCCAGCCCGTAATTGATGGGAAAATAGAATAATTGGAAATCATTACCTGTAATAGAGACCAGGAGTTTTTGAATACCATTCCGGGCGAAACAGTCGAACCTGATACTCCAGCCAAGCGGGTCGCCCAGGGTTCCTTCCCAAACGCCGTGAATGAAGGCGTAAGCGCCTGGCGGCAAGGTCATCCCCTGCGCTGTATTAGAAACATTAGGGGCCGTATTAGGCGCAGTCTCAGACGGCTTTGACACCGTTGAGCGCTTGCAGGCCACTGGGCCAAGCATCAGCGAAAAGTTCAACAAAAATACAAAGGCACGTAATTTTCGATTTGAAATCATTGCTCATCCTAATAGCAATTTTTATTTTAGCGCCGTTGGATAAACAGGAACGCTTTCGTTGCCATTGGTGTCAACCGTTGCGATGGCAAATACGTTGTTGTCCAGCATTACGTTTTGCAGTGTGAGTTCTGTTGATTTGGGTAATGTCTTGGTTTTTTGCCAGTGAATGGTGTCTGAACGGCGGCGGTAGATTACCAGATTGCTGATCCTGGGGTCGTCTGGCAATTTCCAGGTGAGTTTGGTATTCGCTGTTCCGTTGCCTCCGATGGCAATGTCATATGGAGGGGCAGGGGCATTGCCTAAGTGCATAAAAGAGGCCAGAATGGCACGAGTGACTTTTGCGCAGTAGTTTTCATCAAAAAAATCGGGCGTGTCGCCATAGCGGCGGCCATTTTCAACTCGTGGTATTTGGTGCTGGCGGTCATAATTTTCAAAGGTGTCTGTAAAACGAATGGCGGGGAAACCTTCGTTTGCGAAGGGCGTATGGTCTCCGCCGCGCCCCACTCGGTCGCGCCTTAGCATAATCCAGATGTCCAAATTGTCGGCGTATGGTTCACCAAATCGTTTGACGTACCTTGCCCATTCCCGGCTTAGTCCGTCATTCTCGCCTCCAAGCGCTTCGCGCAAACGCTTTTGTGCTTCTGATTCAATTGAAGGTACGCCTTCGGAAAAACACCTGATGGTTGTGTTGTCCGTGTCTCCGCTAATTCCATGCGCGTTGCCTGCCATGTCAACCGCAATCATACCCCTTACCGTAAATCCTTCTGCTTTCAGGCGTTTAGCCAGATGTGTTGCCCCGATAAGACCCTGCTCCTCGGCTGTGGACGCAACAAAATAAATTGTAATTGCTGGTTTTTCCGCAGCCATGATTCTGGCCATTTCAAGGCATAGGGCAACTCCGCTGGCATCGTCCACAGCGCCGGGCCCATCGGCATTGGTATCCGGGCCTGATGGCAGGCTGTCGTAATGACCCGCTATTACCAAGACTTCTTTTGCTCTGGAAGAATCAACTCCCGGCAGTATCGCGCCAAGGTTTACCAATTCAACCGGTTGGGGCAGGCGTCCGCTACCTCCGGCTTTAAAGCGTTCCTCATAAAGCTGCAGTCTGCTTCCGGGAATTGCCTGTAAAGACTTTACGTGATTGATGATCCACATCTGCGCCGCTTTGCTGCCCCGATTTGGCTGAGATGAATCGGACAGGGTATGCCTTGTCCCAAAGGAAGCAAGTGATTCGACCGTTGCTCTGAGGCGTGCGGGAGCAACCTGGGCCGTGCGATCCTGGATACGGAGGTCAAAGGCATGTTGACCCGAAAGGGATGAGTACGCTATGGCGGCGCAGAATAGAAATGGGCGCATGGAGGACACCGATCAAGTGAATCACTTTACAAAAAAAGAGACTGGCATAAACTCCTTTTGATCATCAATAAGATACCTGACCTTGCCGTTTTTCCATATTACGGGAACAGATTTGTTGTCTGAGGTTTCCTGTGCTCCAAACACATAAACATTTTTTCCTGATACAAAAGCCGAATGCGCCGATGCAGATTTTTTGCCATCAGTCAGTTTTTGTACGTCACCATTTTTCCAGAGAAAGGCTGTATATTTACCATCCTGATTCTTTTCAAAACCCGTTAAATAGACATCTTTCCCTGAAACACGGGCAGATGTTACTTTTACGGAATCTCCTTGTTTCAAAAGTTTTTGCAGACTTCCATTTTTCCAGAGTTTGAACCCACTACTATCGCGCCCGGCTATGTAAACATCTGTCCCTGACGCATAAACATAAGATGCTGAGGAAAAACTTTCGCCTTCAATCAGCTTATGCGGTATGCCGTTTTTCCATAGTACAGCATCTATTCCTTCATCTCCGTTAACACAGCCGGCAACATAAACAGTGTCACCTGTGGCGAAAACCCAACTGGCTTCCGAAAATTTTTTGCCGTCAGTTAACGCCTGAGGTACCCCGTTTTTCCATAGAATTGCGCGGTTGGCATCATTTCCCGCTACGTACACATCACGACCATGAACATAGACAGTACTTGCGTTAGCATCTATCCAGCCGTCACTCAGTGGTTGGGGTTTGCCATTTTTCCATAAAATTACACGTTTACCATCTTGTCCAGCCACATACACATCTCTTTTATTCACAAATACCGAATTTGCCGATGCAAAATCGTCCCCATCAGTCAGAAATTGTAATTTACCATTCTTCCATAAAGCGGCCCGCATTCTTTCACCAGCGGGTTCAGCGCTCCCTGCTACGTAAACATCACTCCCCACCGTATAAACAGCATTTGTATCAAAAGGATAAAGTTCGTCTTCCGTAAGATATTGTGCATTACCATTTTTCCATAGTGTCAGGTTATTGCTTTCTACACCGGTCACATATACATCCTTCCCAGCCACGCAAACTGAATTGGCTTTTAGAGATGGCGATATACCAGTTGCCAAACGCTTTGACATTCCGTTTACCCAGAGCATTGCGTAATAATAGTTAGAAGAATATTTTTGTCCAGTCACGTAAACCTCTTTGTCTACAACATAGACAGATAGCGCTTCGCTTATGCCGTCCCCTCCCAATGGCCGTGGCACTCCATTTTTCCAGAGAACGGCTTCATAATTTGAATTTCCGGCAACATATACATCACCATCATAAACGCAAACAGAAAATGCTTTCTCGTTATTCGAGATTGAAAAACCGTATTTATTCCAAGTCAAAAGCTGTGGGTTACCATTTTTCCAAAGCATTGCTTTTACTTTGTTTTCAGCGTTTTCCTCATAGCCCGCCACATAAATGTCTGAGCCTGACATGTAAACTGAATGAGCTTCAGCATCATTTTCACCTGATGACAGTTGGTGTGGTTTGCCATTTAACCAAAGCATGGCTCTTTTTTTCGCGTCAGGCACAGACCCTTCTTTTTCATATCCCGCTACGCACACATCATTGCCAACCACATGTACTGAATGAGCCTCTGCTGTTTTGCCATCTTCGGTCAACGACTTGGGCTCACCATTTTTCCAGAGCATGGCTCTGGTACCCTCCCATCCAGCAACGTAGATGTCTTTGCCAGAGACAAAAACGGAAGTGGCCCTTGAATGTAGTGTGCCATCAGTCAGTTGTTGCGCCTTACCGTTATGCCAAAGTGTGGCGACACGAAGGTCAGGTGCCCGACCGACACCCCCTGCGACATAAACATTTTCTTTAGGCCACAATAACCAAACCAAGGCAACGAGAATGAGTAATGCACATGAGACAGTTAACAGGGTTGAAAAAGAATGGACATAATTTTTTAGAATCATGCCCACTCTTTGTTTAGAGTTTTCTAGTTGTTCACCAATCCGTGGAGACTCTCCAGAAGAATCTGTATCAGTCATTGCAAGACCTCCAATTCAGATGGCAACCTGAATTTATGTAAACCGCTATGCTATAATATTTTTCCAACCCACTTCATAATCCAGGGGCCAAAGGCAGTCCCTACAAGCAAAACCGCACTGCATACCGTGACAACAGTGCTTGTGCAAATGCCCATACGGCCAAGTTCTTTTTCGTCTGGTTCTTTGAAGTACATTTGCGCTACAACATTTAAGTAGTAGTAAGCGGCTATGACGCTGGTCAACAGCGCGATAACGGTTAAAGTGACAAAGCCCTCAATGATCGCAAGTCTGAAGAGATAAAACTTGCTGAAAAAACCAAGCAAAGGAGGGATACCGGCCAAACTGAGCATAAAGACCATCATTGCGAAAGCCAGTAACGGATGTCGTTTGCCCAATCCGCGGAAATCCTCTATCCTTTCGCCTTCTTCTACGCCCTGCAGGTGTATTACAACAGCGAAAGCACCTGCTTGCATAAAGAGGTAAGTTGTCATGTAAAACCAGACAGCTTGTGTACCCGCCTGGGTATCCATAGAAAGAATGCCAAGTAGCATGTAGCCGACATGGGCAATTGACGAATAGGCCAACATTCTCTTAATGCTCTGCTGGCGCAGTGCGGCGATATTGCCAAGAATCATGCTAGCCGCCGCGATAAATGAAAGCGGCGCTATCCAGTTTTCGCTGACACTGTGGAAACCAGCGCCAAAGACCCTCAGGAAGGCGGCAAGGGCAGCGGCTTTAGGTGCCATTGAAAGAAAAGCGGTTACGGGAGTCGGTGCACCTTCATAGACATCGGGACTCCACATATGAAATGGAACTGCGGCCACTTTGAAAGCAAAGCCAATAAGAACCATCAATACGCCGCTGAATACTAAAAGATCATGGTTGCCGGGAGCCAAGGCAATGGCTTGGCCGAGCCGCTCTAAATTGGTGGTTGTTCCGCCCGTAGCGGCAAAGAGCAATGAAATACCAAAGAGGAGTATGCCACTGCTGAAAGCACCCAGCAGAAAATACTTGATTCCGGCTTCAACGCTGCGCTCTTGTGTTCTCAAGTAGCCCACGAGTATATAAATACACAGGGACATGAGTTCCAGAGCAAAAAACATGGAAACCAAATCTGTAGCGCCGACAAGGAGCAACATACCACTGATGGAAAAGAGTATCAGTGCATAGTATTCAGCGGTGTGTTCCTTCAATGCGTCAAATTGCTTGTGGCCAAGGGCAGTTGTGAACACTCCAGCCCCTATGCAAATAATTTGAAATCCTTTTGTAACGCCGTCAACGCGAAACATATCCGCAAAGCCAATAGCGTTTGGTGCATTAATTACAAACCAGCATGTCACAATCAGAATGACAGCGGTAATGAACGACCAGCGTTCCTTTGGCATCCGTTTCAGGAGCCAGGAATCAAGGGGCCATAACATGAGAGTTCCGGTCAGCCAGAGGAAAAGCACTGGCAGAACCAGTGGGCTATCCCCTACCAGGGACTCCCAGAGGGCTTGGGCGAAGGGCATTATTGGCCTCCGTTACCAACTTCATCGCCGTGGTCGTTGTCATCATGGGCGTGAGGGGCGGCTTCCATAGCCCTGATACCCAGTCTGGCGGCCTCGGCTTTATTTTTTTCCAAATCCTGACCTTTGTAGAAGTCGGGGTTGACCTGCATAACTAAATTTTCAATGGGCTTCTGAAGCACATTCATTATTGGGGATGGCATCAGCCCAATCCAAAAAGCGGCAACGACAAGCGGGGCAAAATAACCTATCTCTCTGGCATTTAAGTCTTTCATTGGAGTATTGATATCGTCTATAGGGCCAAACATAACGCGCTGGTAGAGCCATAGCATGTATGCCGCACCAAGTATGATACCGCTGGTTGCTACAACTGCCCACCAGGGCTGAGCCTGGAAAGCGCCCTGCAGAATGGCAAATTCGCCAATAAATCCGTTCAGACCCGGAAGACCAATGGAACTCATGGTCAATATCATGAAAACCGTGGCATAGATGGGCATGGTCTTGCTCAATCCGCCAAAATCGGCAATCTGTCGGACATGTCGCCGTTCATAGACAATGCCAACTATGAGGAAGAGTCCTGATGTTGAAATACCGTGGTTTATCATCTGAAACATAGCACCCATGATTCCATTCGGATTGAGAGCAAAAAGTCCCAGCATACACATGCCTAAGTGGCTGACGGAACTGTAAGCCACCAGTTTTTTCATATCCTTCTGGATCATAGCTACCAGCGCGCCATAGACAATGCCTATTATTGTCAGCGTTAGGAAGCAGGGCATCAAGGTCGGGAGTATATTCGGGAAAATAGGCAGCATGAAGCGGACAAAGCCGTAAGTTCCCATTTTCAAAAGAATACCAGCCAGTATAACCGAACCAGCGGTGGGGGCCTGAACGTGGGCATCAGGCAGCCACGTATGGAATGGGAACATTGGCACCTTAATGGCAAAAGCGATAAAGAAAGCCAGGCATAAGAGAACCTGGAAAGTCTGGCTTTGAGCGGCGATAGCACCGGCCATGTTGTGGAAAGACGCGATGCTCAGGTCATAAACGCCGGTTGTTTTGTACTGAAGGAAGTAAATCGCCAAAATGCCAACGAGCATCAATACGCCGCCGCTTAGGGTATAGAGGAACAGCTTGATAGCGGCGTACAGCTTTTGAGGGCCGCCCCAGATAGCTATCAGGAAGTACATCGGAACCAGCATTATTTCCCAGAACAAATAGAAGAGGAACATATCCTGGCAAATAAAGACACCCAGCATGGTGAACTGCATGACCAGTACCCATATGTAGAATTCTTTAAAGCGTTCAGTAATGGCGGAAAAGGAACACCACACAGCGATAGCGCCAATGAAGGTAGTCAGCATGAAAAGCACCAGACTGATTCCGTCCATACCAATACTGAATTTGACACCAATGGACGGTATCCAGTCCATCTCCGTCACCCATTGAACGGCTGAAGTCGTGCGGTCGTACTGGAACCAGAGCGGGATGCTCAGGATAAAGTCCAGAATGGCGATTGAAAACGCGCCCAGCTCCAGCAAACGGCGCTTAGCTTTGGGTATAAAGAGCAACAGCAAAGCGCCAAGAAGCGGCACAGCCGTGACCCAAAGCGGGAGGTTCTTAAACCAGGGGATCATAGGCATGGGGACTCCAAGGGACATAATAAAAAACTAAACCAGGAAACGCCAGAAGGCGAAAGCCAGGAAGCCAAAGAACATTACAAAGGCATAGTGTTGAAGGCGCCCTGATTGAAAGAAACGGAAGAACAGAGATGTCTGTTTAAACGACCAGGCCACAGCGTTGACCAAACCGTCAACAATACGGGCATCAATCCAAAAAGTAAACTTGCCCGCAAGCAGCGATATACGAGCGGCTCCATTCACCATACCGTCAACAACCCAGGCATCAAATGCCCAAAGCTGGGCGGAAAGGCGCTTACAGGAATTTATGATGGCGAATTCATAAAATTCATCAACAAAGTACTTGTTGTGAACCCAGCGATACAGGAACGGGAGTTTGGCGACAAATGTCCTGGCTTTGGACCAGGTGGGATCCATCTTATAAATCCACAGAGCCAATAAAATAGCGAGACCAGCCCAAACCAGCGCAAATAACTGAAGCCAGTATTCAATGGCCGGAACAGCGCCATGCGAAGCGTGAGCCGCGCTATTTTGGAGGAGCAGCGGACTTAGCCATTCGCTGAAGTGTGAGCCGCCAAGAAAGTGCAGACTGTGCGGGATGTTGAGGAATCCGCCAATAACTGCCAGACCCGCGAGTATGGCAACAGGTAGCCACATATTCCAGGAGACCTCATGGGGAGCGTGGGGCTCATGATGCTCATTGTGGTCATTATTATGGTGTTGATCAGCGTGTCCATGATCGTGGTCTGGTTCAGCCGGTGCCCGCAGTCCATGCGGGTCTTCACCATTACCGCGATAATTGCCCCAGAAAGTCATGACCATCAATCTTGTCATGTAGAAAGCCGTGCAGAAAGCACCAAGCATTCCAAGTATCCAGGCAACCAAATTGAGGCATGGGCCATCAAAGTGTCCGTGGTTGTACCAGCCTTCAAACACTTTCCAAAGAATTTCATCCTTTGAGAAAAAGCCTGAGAAGGGGAAAATCCCGCAGATAGCCAGCGTCGCGAATCCCATAGAAGCAAAAGTAAAAGGCATGTACTTACGCAGTCCGCCCATATTCCGCATATCCTGCTCATGGTGGCAGGCAACTATAACAGAACCGGCTCCAAGGAAGAGCGCGGCTTTGAAAAAAGCGTGTGTAAACACATGGAACATCCCGGCTGAAAACGCCCCCGCTCCCATACCCATAAACATGAAACCCAGTTGGGAAACAGTGGAGTAAGCCAGAACTTTCTTGATGTCATACTGGGCAAAGCCTATAGTAGCGCTAACAAATGCCGTCAGAGCGCCAACAGCCAAAATGACCGCCAGGGCTGTTTCGGCATTAACGTAAATGAAATTCATTCTGCAAATCATGTACAGACCACTCGTCACCATAGTGGCGGCGTGGATAAGGGCGCTGACAGGCGTAGGGCCAGCCATAGCATCGGGCAGCCACACATATAGGGGTATCTGCGCCGATTTACCGCAAGCACCTATGAAAAGGGATATACCAACAAGATTGAACCACCAGGTGGAAGCGCGGGTGACACCAAACAGAGTCAGTTCCGGCAGAGCCATGACATCCCGCGTCATGCCCATCATTGTGTTGAAGTCAACACTGCCGAATATCATAAACAGCAGGAAGAAACCAATCAAAAAACCAAAGTCGCCAATCCGGTTGGTGACAAAGGCTTTCTTGCCAGCAACGGCGGCTGTTTCCTTATCAAAGTAAAAGCCAATCAAGAGGTAAGAGCAAAGCCCCACGCCCTCCCAGCCCAGGAACATCATCATCATGTTGTCGCCAAGAACCAGATTGAGCATAGAGAACACAAACAAGTTCATGTAGGCCATGAAACGGTAGTATCTCCCGTCATTGCGCTCTTCTGACATGTAGCCGGTACTGAAGAGGTGAATCAAAAAGCCGGCACCGCTGACAAGAAGAGCCATGGCAATGGACAACTGGTCAGCCCTATAGCCCCATTCCATCACATTGTGCGAGATACCGCCCAAAACCTGTGCGCCGCCCAAATCAAACCAGGTCCAAAGACTCTGGGTAATGACCCTTTGGGATGGTTCCAGAGCAAAGAGGCGGAAGAAGAAAACGACTGAGAGGAGAAAGGAAATACCGACAGAGCCAAGGGCTATGCAATCAATCAACTTGTTATTTCGGAGCCTGCGGCCTGTCGCGCCGTTGATGAGAGCGCCAAAGGCCGGCAAGAAAGGGATTAGCCACAGAATCGAGCTTGAGTAGCTTCCCATAAAGGCTGTGGATGCGGCGTGTTCCATGCTCACCCCTTCAGCAGGTTAATGTCGTCCACTTGGACGGTGTCTTTTTTGCGGTAAAGAGCCACTACCAGAGCAAGCCCTATTGCTACTTCAGCGGCGGCAAGACCCATGACCAGAAGCGCGAAAGCCTGACCGGCAACCGTGCCGCTGTGCCGCGCGAAAGCTATCAAATTAATGTTGGCGGCATTGAGCATAAGCTCAACACACATTAAGATAATCAACGCATTTCTGCGTATCAGCACACCAAGCACGCCTATGGAAAAAAGCGCGAAAGAAATAAAGAGGACAGTGTTCATCGAAACCATAGTCACGCCCTACTCTGTTTGGCCAGTACGATGGCACCAATTAACGCTATTAATAGAATTACAGACATTGTTTCAAAGGGCAAAAGGTAGCCGGTGAACAACCCGCGGCTGACGGACTGAGCGTTTTGATTAGCCACGTTTAAGCCCTCTGACAATTCAGGACTCAGTGTCAGGGGTATGGACGCGCTGGAATCGAAAATTAATCGGCGGAACATCCACATAAACCCGCCAACACCCGCCATAACAATCACCACCGCGTATGGAGTCTGTTTTTGGAACAGCCTGTTTTCCTTAAACTTGGATAGCTCTACCAACATGACAACAAAAAGGAAAAGCACCACGATACCGCCAGCATAAATCAGCAACTGCGCCACTGCCAGAAATTCAGACTGCAACGTCAGGTAGCAGGCGGCAATGCAGATCATGGCGGCCAAGAAAGTTAAAACGCTGTGAACAGCATTTTTGGCAAATACCAAAAAGGCGGCGGAAATAACGGCAAGTAAGCCAAAAATCAAAAACAGATGCTGCCCGATGTAGGAAAAGAATTGATTTATATAGGAAAGGAATTGATCCATAACTGCTTCACTCCTTACCCGAATAAGAGAATTTTCCAACAGGGCTGGGTTTATCTATAGACTGGAAAACCCCGCCCAGACCTATAGCCATATCTTCGCGGTTATAGACAGCCAGTTCAAACTGGTGGTTCAGCGCGATGGCATTAAAGGTGCAGCTTTCAACGCAAAAACCGCAAAAGATGCAACGCTCCAGCTCAAAGTCATAACTTTCCGGTATCCGCGTTTTACGGCCTTCTTTTTTCCCCGCCACCAGGCTGATGGCGTTGGTCGGACAGGCTTTGATACACGCCATGCAGCACACACAAATAATTTCGTCCTGTGCATCTTTTAAAAGCTGAAGACGGCCACGGAAGCGCGGCTGAACTTTAGCGGGGACTTCCGGGTACTCATCTACGATATGCAGTTTGCTCTTGCCGCGGTTGGGGGAAAACATTACCTGGCAGAACCACTTACCCGTCAGGAGCAGTCCTTTGGCAAGTTCAGTTGGTATAAGTGTTTTGAGGAACTTCTTCATCCGCTCCCCCTAAGCAAAGTAGCGGACAATGCCCGCAAGGACAAGATTTACAAGCGTCATTGGAATCAGGTATTTCCAGGCAACGTCCATAATCTGATCGTACCTGTAGCGGGGCCAGGAGCCGCGCACCCAAATGTACACAAAGAGGAAAAAGACTATCTTGACAGCAAAAATGTACCAGTGGGGCTGCCCAATCCAGAACGCCGTTTCAGGTATAAAGCGTTGCAGACCGAATGGAAGCAGCCAGGGCCCGCCAAAAAAGAATGCAGAGGCCAGCGCGGCAACGATGGACATGTTTATGTATTCAGCCAGGTAAAACAAGCCGAATCTCATGCCTGAATATTCAGTGTGATAACCGGCAACCAGTTCATTTTCCGCTTCGGGCATGTCAAACGGGAGCCTGTTTGACTCCGCGAAGCCGCAGGTAATATAGGCAAAGAAGCCGATAAACAAGGGAATGACACCCCAAGGTGAAAGCCCGGTGGCCGTAACGCGGGTCATTTCATTAAAGTTCAGGCTGCCCGCCAGAATAACGGGAGTCAACATACTAATGGTGAGCGGGACTTCGTAGCTGACCATCTGAGCCGCGCTCCGCAGTCCGCCTAGGAGCGGGTACTTGGAATTGGAAGCCCAGGCACCCAGGACAATTCCATAGACACCAACGCTGGCAATACCCAAAAGCATCAACAGGCCGACATTTACATCCGCTATTGTCCCGCCTACCGGCAAACCGCCAATGAGGGGGATAAAGGAGGGAATTGTAAAGAGTGTTCCAGGGTAAAAGCCTATCATGGCATAGACCAGCATTGCCGCAATCATGGAAACGCATGGGGCAATCAAATAGACAAAGCGATCGGCTTTGGCTGGTCTGATGTCCTCTTTTATAAAGAGTTTTACTATGTCGCCAACAAGGCCGGGGAGTCCGCGGAAGTAGTGGATAATCGGGAATCTGCCCATACCCCACATAAAGCGGTTCTGGAGTCCGGTGATGCCTCTCAGTTTGCCGGCTATACGGGTTGAGCCAAGGCGCTGCTGCACAAAGCCCAGCACTTTGCGCTCAGCAAAAATCGTCAGCGGAACCACTACAAATACGAATGCTATAACCAGTACGATTTGTATAATGGCAATCAAAAGAGTTTGGACCGGTGTCATTTCAGGCATATATCCAACCTCCTATCGGTCAATCTCGCCAAGCACCACATCAAGGGTGCCAACGGCGGTAACTACGTCTGCTACGAGCGCGTCCTGAAGCATCAGGGGAATGGCCTGAACATTCAGGAATCCTGGTGTTCTGATATGGAAGCGATAGGGGTTTACTCCCCCTTTTTCGCTGACTACATAGAAGCCTATCTCGCCCTTAGGAGCTTCAGTCGGATGATAGACCTCGCCGACTTCAGACTTCAGCGTTTTTGGAATCTTGGCCATTACCGGCCCTTCCGGCAGACCCTCTAAACATTGCTCAACAATGTGAATGCTCTGGCGCATTTCTTCCAATCTGACCAGGTACCTGGCATAGGTATCCGCCTCCGTCCGCGTTGGAATTTCAAACTTCATTTCATCATAAGCGGCGTACGGGTGCGCTTTTCGTATGTCGTAAGCAACACCGGCGGCGCGCAGTATCGGACCGGTCACTCCATAGGCCAGACAATCATCCGCGCTCAATTTGGCAATGCCAACCGTGCGCTTCAGCCAAATACGGTTTTCGCTGAGCAAGGTTTCATATTCCTGAATACCAATCCTTACGCTTTCAAAAGCGTCCCTGACCATTTTTTCAAATCCTTCGGGGACATCCTCCTGCAGACCGCCAATACGCATAGCTGTGGTGGTGAGCCTTGAGCCGCAAAATGCTTCAAATACATCCAGTATCTTTTCGCGGTCTCTCCATGTATACAGAAAAACAGACAGCGCACCGATATCCATAGCGTGCGTCCCCAGCCATACCAAATGGCTGTTGAGGCGGTTGAGTTCATTCAACATCGTGCGAAGATACCTGGCACGCCTTGGAACCCTGATACCAAACAGTTTTTCAAGAGCCTCCGCCCAACCAAGGTTGTTTGAAACAGCGGAACAGTAGTCCATGCGGTCAGTCCACACCTGCCCCTGGAAAAAAGCCTTATTTTCGCAGATTTTTTCCACACCGCGATGCAAATACCCGATGATAGGGTAACAACTTTTGACATTTTCACCATCAAGACCCAATTTCAGGCGAAGCACACCGTGCGTTGACGGGTGCTGGGGACCCATGTTTATTTCCATCACCTGAGTTTTGAACACGTTAGCTCTCCTTGAGGGACGGACTACTCAGCCTTTAGGGGCTTGGCGTTGATTTCAAAGTGACCAGCGGCCTCCATAGCCTTGCGCTGAAGGATACCGGATCTGTCTTCACGGTAATTGATTTCGCGCTGCCCCAGGCCAACCACTGGATATTCCTTACGCAGAGGATAACCCTCCCAATCTTCTGGGCAGAGGATGCGCGTCATGTCTGGATGTTTTTTAAAGCGAATGCCCAGCATGTCGTACACCTCGCGCTCAGGCCAGTTGGCCGCTGGATATATTTGCGTGGCGCTCTCTGGTTCAAACTTTTCAGGGATGAGGATTCTAAGGCGAAGTCGCTTGCATCGTCTTACAGATGTCAAATGATATACAACGGAAAACGCAAACCCCAAACCCGCCGGATAATGAGTAGCCGTCATGTCTGAAAGCATCTCGTAGCGCAGTGCCGCATCCTGATGGCAGTGTGTGAGGGCATCCAGAATGGCTTCCTTTTTGACCTGGCATACAATTTCACCAGCTTGCTCAAAAGATTCTTCCACGTGTCCACCCAGAAGCTCTCTCAATCTGCGCAAGTCCTGATCCTGCGATTCTTTTGGCACGGGCCATTGCATTTCATAGGCATCGGACTTGGAAGCGGCGCGTACGGGAGGTTTTGGCGGTTCTTTCCCTTCAGATTCAGCCTTTGCCTTAGCGGTTTCATAATCGGCGCACAGCTTTTGCCACTTAGCCTCTTCAGCCGCCGCAGTCGCTTTCATATCCGCAGCGTAAGCAGCCAAACCAGGCACAGGTGCTGTCCTGGGCATTTCTATTTTACGGTTTGGCGCGGATTTGGGATCGTACACATATGACATTTAGTGATCCCTCATGAATGGACGGGTTCAAAAAGTTCACGATACTTGTCGGCAAGGCTGCTGTTCATAATCTTGTCCTGCAATTTCATGAATCCATACAGCAAACTCTCAGGACGCGGAGGGCATCCTGGAACATAGACATCCACCGGGACAATCTTGTCAACGCCCTGAATAGTGTGATAGCTGTCGAAAGGCCCCCCGCAGGTGGCGCATGATCCCAAGGCCAGCACCCACTTGGGCTCCGGCATTTGGTCATATATATTCTTTAGTATCGGAGCCATCTTGCAGGAAACCGTACCAGCCACAATCATCAAATCTGCCTGACGCGGCGAGGCGCGGAAAATACCGGCTCCAAAGCGGTCGAAGTCAAACCGACTCGCGCCAGCGGCCATCATCTCAATAGCGCAGCACGCAAGGCCGAAAGTCACTGGCCAAACGCTGGTAGCGCGCGACCAGTTAAAGAATTTTTCCAGCTGTGTGGTTATCAGTAATTGCTCAATCGCAGTTGGCCCAGTCAGGCTGTGGCTCCCTACTCCCATGACAGCGCTCCTTTGGACCATACATACCCATAACCGAAGAGCAGCAGAAACAGAAAAAATCCCATCTCCACCAAACCAAAAATAGCAAGTTCTTTCATTTGAATTGCCCACGGCATGAGAAACACCGTTTCCACGTCAAACACCAGGAATATCACTGCGATCAAATAGTATTTGACACTGAACTTCTCACGGGCCTCCGATGTCACGGTAAGTCCGCACTCATATGGGGCGTACTTGACATCACTTGGGACAGACGGGCTGAGAACTTTCACTATCACCAAGATGGCGATCGGCAAAATGACAGCAACGACAAGCGTTATCAGAAGTGGAAAGTAGCCTTGCAAGTGAACCTCCCAAGGATGACTCAAATTACAATATTTTAAAAGAACCTGCCTTGTCGGTCAAGAGGGTAATTTAGGATGATGAATTAATCATTATCTTAGCGCCGATGCGAAAGAGCAAATTTGTCCTCAACATGATAAGTGTGCGCTTTATCTAAAAAATAAGGAATTGTTTCGGATACAAACGGTATATTACCATATTTATTCAATAAATAACTGGCTGTATCAAAATCCTGTTTATCAAAATAGATTTCTATCAAACGCTTCCAAATAGCTTCGCACTTTCCGGCAGTTTGCTCTGTCCTTGTGCCTATATTAAGTATATTTTCAATTTCCGGAGCAATAATTTTCATGAGCTGTTTTGTATCGCTGTACATCGGCACTTTTGTAAAATAGCCAGCATCAAGGATAGTAAAATGGTTGTAAATAAAATCAATTTTTATTATATCATCGGTTGCTGTGTTGCATGAATTCATTTTTGAAAGCAGCTTGTGCAAGGGTCTCTCTGTAAAAGAGGCAAAGCGAGACCACAGAAAATAGAGGTCACCATCAGGCTGCAATGATATTTCCGATTCAAGGTCAGTCAGGAACTGGTCAAGTTGATAGGCCAAATGTACAGGCAATTCTTCATAGGAAAAATACCTGGGCAACGCATAAGCCAGATAGGCTTCAAATAAAAACCAAATTTCTTTTTTATCCAAAAAAAACTTTGCCGATTTAATGTAATCTGTCAAAAGTTCTTCAAAAGATTCGTAAACTACACTTTCAGGTATTTTACTCATAGAAAGAAAAGCCTGACGGATGTAAATCATGCGCCCCAAAATTCCCATTCTGGTCAATTTTATAGAAACATCGTCAGGTGACTTGGAGAAGACCTTATTTATATAGTCAAGAGGGCGGTCAAAAGCTGCCATTTTTAATTCTGTAATGAGTTTGTCAATTGTTATGTTTTCGTCAAAAATGAAAACACGATTTTGTGTATCAACCAGTATGCAAAAATTATTGCTATTATGGCTCAATTTGCTGTCATTGTAAAACCAAGGCGGTAATTTTACAGGATTGTCAATAAAATAGCCATAGTGTTTCAGGGCATTGACTAAGGGTTTAAATTTTCTCATCGCAATTTCCATACTCTCATTTCCTGGGTCATTGCTTCTCACATAACAAGCCATTTCATGAAAAATAGTGCGCTCTCTGTAGTAAGGACGAAGAGACGCTCTATCGAATTCAGATAGGACTCGATCAAGAATGTCTTCGCGCTTCGAGCTGATTATAAGACGTTTTATTCGCTCTCCCATATTTGTTTTCCAGCGTTCGTCCAAGAGTGAAATCGCAACTAATAGTTCAGTGTCATTAGTTTTATCAGACAGGAGCAATTCCATATAAGGGGCCAGGTAGCCATCCCAGTTTTGTAATAAATCCCTGTGCAGGCTCTGAGCTAAATTCTTGCTGTATTGGTCGTAGGTATATCCGGGACTCACTTCATCCTGAGGAGAGACTCCATAAAGTCTTGCTTTTGCAGACATCATTTGATTGAGGTCGGCCATCCATAGTTTTTGTAATAAATCCAATAATTTATTTTTA
>JAIRRD010000248.1 GCA_031256155.1 Holophagales bacterium | reverse complement strand
TACCCAAAATGATGTGCTTGGTAAAGCGGCTAAATTTTTTGGAGTTGGCAGTGATTTCATCCATTGTAAAGCTCCTTTGGAAAGAGGTCTTATAGCCATTTTCGCTTGTACTGCTCACTCGACGGACAAAGCTCGCCTGCAAACAATACGCAGTCATGATTTGAAAACAAATCCTGACATAGTAGTTCAACATACAATAAATTGAACTGCTATATCCTTAATAATATCACGCAATTTATAGTAGTACCATCATTAAAAATCGTGTTTCGCAAATTCGGGACAGACTCAAATATCACAAAGAATTGCCCATATACCTGTGCATTGCTGCAGCGGCTCTGCGTGCTTGTCCCATAGCCAGAATGACAGTAGCGCCGCCCGTAATGACATCTCCAGCCGCAAATACTCCGGGCAGGCTGGTTTCACCAGTAGCATCATCCACGGTAAGTACCCCGCCACGCTGTGTTTTGAGCGCCTTTTCCTCTTGCGCTATGAGCGGATTGACAGCGCACCCCAAAGCCACTATTAAAGTGTCGCATGGAAGCGTCAAGCGTTCACCCGTATCCCTCACGCCGCGTCTTCCATCGCCGCCAGGCTCGGTCAACTCCATGACAGCGCATTCAGCATCCTTAACCCAACTGTTTTCATTACTGTTGAGCGCAACAGGCGTGGTCAGCCACTTAAAAACCACGCCTTCTTCCATAGCGTGTTCAAGTTCTTCCTGCCGAGCCGTACTCTCAGCAACAGAGCGCCTGTAAACAACCGTTACATTTGCCCCAAGGCGGCGCGAACACCGCGCAGCATCCATCGCCGTATTGCCGCAGCCCACAACAATCACATGCTTTCCCACAGTAACCGGCGTGCCGTATTCAGGAAACATATCAGCACGCATCAAATTTACGCGAGTCAAAAACTCATTGGCCGTATAGACACCTTTCAAGTCCTCCCCGGGGACACCAAGCAATTTTGGCAGTCCCGCGCCCGTACCAAGAAATACAGAATCAAATTTTTCACGCAGATCATACAACATAAGAGAGCGACCAATCAGAGTATCCATGACAAATTGAACGCCCATAGCTTTCAGAACCTGGACTTCCGCATCAACAATCGAATTTGGCAGACGAAATTCAGGAATACCATAGCGCAGCACACCACCCGCCTTGGCGAGGCCCTCGTATACAACCACTTCATGCCCAAAGCGGATAAGGTCACCAGCGGCAGTGAGGCCAGCAGGCCCCGCACCAACAACAGCAGCGCGTTTACCCGTAGTCTCAGCTATCGTTGGTATTTCGCTTCCTAACGCAATATCAGACGCATAGCGCTCCAGGCGGCCTATTGAAACAGGCTGCCCCTTTACGCCAAGGACACATATAGCTTCGCACTGTTTTTCCTGCGGACACACACGCCCGCAGACAGAACCCAAGGGATTGTCCCTTTTGATTATCTGGCTAGCCTTCAAAGGGTTCCCCGCAGCTATCTCATAAATAAAAGCAGGAATATCAATATTTACCGGACATCCCTTAGCACATTCCGGCGCTTTGCACTGAATACACCTGGCCGCTTCGATTTTAGCCTGCTCGTGGCTCAGGCCAAGACTGACTTCCCTGAAGTTTGTGACGCGCTCCGCCGGAGGCTGACAGGCCATTGCCTGCCTGGGGATTTTCATCCGTTGCGGAGCTTTGAGAGCGCAGAGGTCAGCTGTTTTCCAATCAAAGTCCGCAGTCGCCTCAGTTTCCAGAATACCGGGTTCAGGAAATTCAAAAGTCTTTCTTATAGTACGCCCAATCCGGCAAACATGATCCGCCGCAGCAACCCGCTCCGCCTCCTCGTACCAATTCTGACGGCGGCGGAGCGATTCAAAGTCAACCTTATGGCCATCAAAATCTGGGCCGTGGAAGCAGGCAAACTTTATCTCACCACCAACTCTGACGCGGCAGCAGCCGCACATACCAGTTCCATCTATCATCAAAGAATTAAGGCTTACCAGGGTAGGTATGGCCATTGGGCGCGTGAGTTCGCTGACAGCTCGCATCATCGGCAATGGGCCAACCGCAACAGCCTGACCTATAGGCTCACGCTCCATGACCTCTTTCAGAACATCAGTGACAATACCTTTACGTCCCAGACTTCCATCGTCCGTAGTGATAATCAGTTCGCTACTTGTCTTTTCAAGTTCATCCGCCAAAAGGACACGCTCCGCACACCGCCCGCCCAGTATTACGATTACGCGGCGCGAAGCAACATACAGCTCTTCCGCCGCAGGCAAAATAGCGGCACTCCCATATCCACCGGCCATCAAAACAACAGTACCTGTTTCCCTCAATTCGGTAGGCTGACCCATGGGACCAGCCACAGCAAAAATGCGGTCACCAACATTAAGTTTGCCCATCGCCTTAGTTGTAGCGCCCGATTCCATCATCACAAAGCGGATAGTGCCGCGCTCCGCATTACCTCCGGCCAAAGTCAGCGGAATCCTCTCACTCTGTTCAAATGGCTGAAGCATAAAAAATTGCCCCGGTTTTCTGCCAAACGCGACCATTGGGGCAATAACCGTAACCCCCCACGTCTCCGGTGCCAGCAGGCGCTTTTCAACAATCAAGTAGCCTTCTTCATTTGTGCCAGAGCGGTCAGATGCCTCTATTCCTGTCTGAATTGGATTTGACATTAAAATCCCTTGCAAAAAATTCAGTGTAGCGGATGTTGCAATACCAAGCCGCATTCATTAAGTAATGTAATATTGATGAATTATATATTAATATTTATCGAATTCAACAATAAATTTTAGTTTTTAAAAAACTTGATTGTACAGATTCAACAAAGTATCTTTAAATCTTACTATTAAGAGTAAGCCCTTTGGGGCATTTATTGGAGGTGTCACATGAGAAAGACCACAACACTGTTACTGGGTGCCGCGTTAGCCGCCATCGCCATGCCAGCCAGCGCCAGCGCAAAAATGGTAAAGCAGTGCAAAGATCTTGGAATTACTGAGATCAAAAATTGCGCTTCCTGTCACAATGATAAAAAGCCCAGCAAAACCGACCTCAACGAAGTTGGAAAGTGGCTCATGGCTCAGAAAGAAGCCAGAAAAGCCGCTGATTGCGACATGGCTTGGCTGAAAGAGTATTACGCCAGCAAAAAGTAGTTATTTATATTATATCCTGCCGCCAGGCCACATTCATCTGAATGTGGCCTGGCGACAGAGTAATTCAGTTTTTCAGAGTAAGTTGCTCTGCTGTGCACGTTAAATTATATGTAATGTGTTGATGTATGGAGGCGTTGTGGTTACGTATTTCATGTTAGCTCTAATCATCGTATTCCTTATCTTTGATTGCGCTATTGCTAAAGGCACAGACAAGTGTTGCAAACAAGGCTGCAAATGCGCTGAGAAATAGGCGGAGCGGACGTAACACC